>NZ_QXMN01000152.1:0-2165 GCF_003581445.1 Acidovorax cavernicola
GTGGATCTGCACACGCCCGATTACGCGCAGTTGAGCGCTTCGATCCAGCTGGCACACAGCAAGGTCAGCGATCTGGAGCAGGTTGGCGAAGTGCTCAAGAAGGCGCTGGCCAGCGAAGGCCCATATCTGATCGAGATCGACATGCCCGCCATCGGTACCTTCAAGACCGTCTTCGCCGGCCCGCCCACCAAGGTGGTGGCTTGATTTTGCCAAGCAATCTGGCGGAAGGAAACGTATGAGTCTGCTCTATACAGATAGCAAAGAACTGCTGCCCTTGTTCATTGCCGGCGAACGCCGCCTGGGCCGCGGCGACGAATCCCAGACGACTTACCCCGCGACCGGCGAAGTCGTCGGGCGCCTGCGCACTCCCAGTCTGGAGGATGTGAATGAGGCCATCGAGGCGGCAGACCATGCCTTCCGCCACAGTGGCTGGGCACAGCGCAAGCCCCATGAACGTGCCGCCATGCTCCATCGCGTGGCGCAACTGATCCGTGAGCGTGCCGAGCCTCTGGCCCAGCGTCAGCGTCAGGACAACGGCAAGCCCATCAGCGAAACCCGCGCCCTGGTGGCCAGTGCGGCCAGCACCTTCCAGTTCTTTGCCGCAGCCTGCGAGACCATGGAGGAAACCTTGACGCCATCGCGCGGTGATTTCTTCACCATGAGCGTGCATGAGCCCATGGGCGTGGTGGCGGCGATTACGCCCTGGAACTCGCCTATCGCGAGCGAGGCGCAAAAGCTGGCCCCCGCGCTGGCTGCCGGCTGCTCCGTGGTTGTCAAGCCCGCCGAAGTGACGCCGCTGATGGCGCTGGAGCTGGCCGCCATCTGCGAGGAAGCCGGCCTGCCCAAGGGCATGATCAGCGTGCTGCCGGGTCGTGGCTCGGTCATGGGCGACGCGATCACGCGTCACCCGCTGGTCAAGCGGGTGTCTTTCACCGGCGGCACCAGCACCGGCAAGCATATTGCACGCATTGCGGCTGACAAGATGATGCCCGTCTCCATGGAGCTGGGCGGCAAGTCCGCCACCATGGTGCTGGCGGATGCCAACCTGGACCATGCCGTCAACGGCGTGCTCTACGGCATCTTCAGCTCCTCGGGCGAATCCTGCATCGCTGGCTCGCGTCTGTTCGTCGCGCGCCAGCACTATGCCGAATTCATGGAGCGTCTGGCTGCCAAGGCGGCAGCGCTGCGTGTGGGTGATCCCTGCGACGAGCGCACGCAGATGGGCCCGCTGATCACCGCCAAGCACCGCGACAGCATTGAGCAATATGTGGCCAAGGGCCTGGCCGAAGGCGGTCAGTTGCGCATCGGCGGCAAGCGTCCCGATGGCCCGCTGTTTGAGCGCGGCAATTACTACCTGCCAACCATCATCGAAGGTCTGAACAACCGCGCCACGATTGCCCAGGAGGAAATCTTCGGGCCGGTGCTGGTGGCCATGCCTTTTGATGATGAGGATGATTTGCTGGCCCAGGCCAACGACAGCGTCTATGCGCTGGCCGCCGGCATCTGGACGGGCGACTACAAGAAGGCCTGGCGCATCGGCCGTGCGGTGCAGGCTGGCACCGTGTGGATCAATACCTACAAGCAGTTCTCGATTTCCACACCGTTTGGTGGCTGGAATGACAGCGGCCTGGGCCGGGAAAAGGGCCGCCTGGGCATTCAGCAATACATGGAGCAGAAAGCCATGTACTGGGGTCTCAATGATCAGCCACTGCCCTGGGCTGGCTGAAAGGATTTGCCATGAGCGTATTGGGTATTGATGAAATCACCTACGGTGCCGACGATCTGAGCAGTTGCCGCCGCTTCTTCCTCGACTGGGGTCTGACACTGGTGCAAGAGCAGGCGGATCGCCTGGTGTTCGAGTGCCTCAACGGCTGCCGCGTCATCGTGGTCGACAGCCAATGCAGCGACCTTCCTGCCGCCATTGAGGACGGCCCCACATTGCGCGAGGTGGTCTGGGGCGCGCAAAGCGAGGCCGATGTGCAGCGCTTTGCACAAAGCGTGCGCGATCTTCCGGGTTTCGTGCAGCTGGCGGGAGAGCAGGGCGGCCGCGTGGGTTGTACCGACCCCAACGGCATGGCGGTGCGCCTGCAGGTCACGCGCAAGCGCGACATAGAGATCAAGGACGCTGAATACAACACCTGGAATCGCAAGGGCCGCATCAACGA
>NZ_QXMN01000153.1:0-2164 GCF_003581445.1 Acidovorax cavernicola
GCAGCCTTACGAACTGCGGATGCTGCCGTTCCCGCCGCGCGCGCTGGCGCGCGACTATCTCGCGCTCAACCCGCTGGGCACGGTGCCGCTGCTGCGGCATGGCACGGCGCAGTTGACGGAGTCGGCGGCCATCTGCGAATACCTGGCCGCGCGCCACCCCGACGCCGGGCTGTCGGTGGGCGCGCACGAAAGCGACTTCGCGGCCTATCTCAACTGGCTGCACATGAGCGACGCGACGCTGACGTTTCCGCAGACGCTGGTGCTGCGCTACACCCACTTCGAGCCGCCCGGGCGGCTGCAGCCCCAGGTCGCGCAGGACTATGCACGCTGGTTTCTGGCACGGCTGCGCGCGGTCGAAACCGCGATCGAACAGCAGGAATGGCTTTGCGCCGCGCGCTTCACGGCCGCCGATGTGGCCGTGGGCTATGCGCTGTTGCTGGCCGCGCACCTGGGCCTCGCATCGCAATGGGGGCCGGCCACGCAGGCCTACTGGCAGCGGCTGCAGGCCAGACCCGCATTTGTGCGTGCGCTTGCCGCCGAACACGGCGCCGCGCTGGCCCAAGGCGTGCCGACCACGCCGTCGCCACTGCTGCGGCCCTGACGGACCGCGTCAGCCCGCGAGCAGCGCCGGGAGTTCGGCCATCGAGCGCATGATGCGCGCCACGCCCGCGTCCTGCAGCATCTGCGGCGTCGCGAACAGCACGGGATCGGGGCAGTAGCCCCAGACCGTCGCGCCGGCCGCGAGGCCCGCCTGAATGCCCGGCACCGAATCCTCGATCACCAGGCAGCGCCCGGGCGCGACGCCCAGCGCCGCAGCCGCGGCCAGATAGACATCGGGAAACGGCTTGGAGCGCGGCGTCTCGTGGCCGCTGAACACCCGGCCCGTGAAATACGGCGCCATGCCGACCTGGGTCAGCTGCATTTCCACCTTGAAGCGGTCGGCGCCCGAAGCCACGGCGATGCGCCCCTCGAACTGTGCATGCACGGCCTGCACGGACGCCAGCGCGCCGTCGATCGCCACGAGCTGCGCGCGCAGCTGGTCGTTGCGGCGTTCATAGAACGCGGCCATCCACTCATCGGTCAGCGGCCTGCCGGTATGCGTTTCGATGCGCGCGGTCTCGCTGCGCACCGTGCGGCCGATGAACGTGCGCATGCACTCCTCGGCCGAAATCGGCCAGCCCGACTCGTTGAGCATGGTGCACAGCACCGTATTGGTAATGGTTTCGCTGTCGACCAGCACACCGTCGCAGTCGAACAAGATCGCGTCAAATTGCATTGCTTGCGCCGGCCGGGGCCGGCGTTCTCCATGGATTCAAAAAAGCGTGGATTGAGGGCAGGCCTGGCCCGCTCAGAGCTGGTCCCCATCCACATAGAACCACCGCCCCTCTTCCCGCACAAACCGGCTGCGCTCATGCAGCCGCACCGCGCGCCCCGCAATGCGATAGCGCGCGACAAACTCGACTTCGGCGCGGTCCTCGCCCGTCACCTTGAAGTCCTTGACACTCAGCCCCAGCCAGCGCGTGCCGGCATCGAAGTCGAGCGTCGCCGGGCGCTGGCTGGCGTGCCAGGTGGCCTGCAGATAGGCCGCGTTTTCGTGCACGAACGCGCTATAGCGCGAACGCATCAGATGCTCGGCATCGGGCGCGGGCGTGGTGTCGAAATGCGCGACGAAACGTTCACAACATTGGGCATAGGAAAGCGGCCGCCCCTTGCCATCGACCCGCCCGCAAGCGCAGGCCTGCGTCGTCGCCTGGCCCATCAGCGCGCCCCGAACACTTTCTGCAGCAGCGCGCTGCCCGTGCCCACGGGGTCCTTGCGGATCTTGCGTTCTTCCTCGCCGATCATCAGGAACAGGCCGTCGAGCGTCTTGCCCGTCACGTACTGCGACAGATCGGCGTCCTGGGCGCTGATCAGGCCCAGGCCCGCGGCCTTGCCCGCGAACTGGTTGTACTGCTGGGCCAGGCCCACCTGGTCGGTCGCCTGCTTGACCACGGGCAGAAAGCGCGTGTTCAGCGGCGCGCGCGTCTTCTCGGCAAAGAACGCCGTCACCGAGTTGTCGCCGCCGGTCAGGATCTTCTTCGCATCGGTGACGCTCATGGTCTGCACCGCGTTGACCAGCAGGTCCTTGCCCATGGGCACGGCGGCTTCGGCCGCGCGGTTGATC
>NZ_QXMN01000060.1:0-29071 GCF_003581445.1 Acidovorax cavernicola
CCCTACGCCCATGTCGGGCGAAGCTCCGCAGTGGCATCGCTGGGCCCTCGTGGTCGCCGTGCACCTGGCCGGCGTCGCGCTGTGGGAGCTGGCGGTGCGCGTGTTCGCGATCCAGCCCTTCATCCTTCCCGCACCGTCGAAGGTGCTGGCCACGCTGGCCAACCCCAACTACAGCTGGCTCAAGAACACCGGCGTCACCGCGCTCGAAGTGTTCGGCGGCTACGCGCTGGGCCTGGTGCTCGGCATTCTTTGCGCGCTGCTGTTCATCACCAGCAAGCGGCTGATGCTGTTGGTGTTCCCGCTGCTGGTCACGCTCAACATGATCCCGAAGGTGGCGATGGGGCCGCTGGTGATCGTGTGGTTCAGCTATGGCATCGGGCCGAACATCCTGATCACGTTCAGCCTGTGCTTCTTCCCGATCCTGCTGACTACCATCCGCGGCCTCAACGAGACCGAGCCCGAGCTGCTCGACCTCGTGCGCGCGCTCAAGGGCTCGCGCTGGCAGTTGTTCCGCTACATCCAGCTGCCGGGCTCGCTGCCCTATGTGTTCTCGGGCATGAAGGTCGCCACCATCCTCGCCGTGGCGGGTGCGGTGGTGGGCGAGTTCATCGCCTCCGAACGCGGCCTGGGCTATCTGATGATCCAGGTCCAGGCCTCCCTCGACACGCCCGCGGTCTTCATGGCCGTGCTGCTCATCACGGGCCTGGGCGTGCTGCTCTATCTGTTGGTGCTTCTGCTGGAGCGCCTCTTCATCACCCAGGACGCACGAATCCAATGAACAACACCACGCCTGTCCTCGACGACCTTCCCTTTCCCGAGCGCTTCGAGACCGAAGCCGCGCTCGAGGACTACCTGGCCACGCCCTCGCGCGACCTCGTGCGCGACATGGCCCGCCTCGACGGCGACCTGATGATCCTGGGCGTGGGTGGCAAGATGGGCCCGACGCTGGCCCGCCTCGCGAAGAACGCCATGCCCGGGCGCCGCGTGATCGCCGTGGCCCGCTTCAGCGAAGCCGGCGTGCGCGAGGCACTGGAAGCGCACGGCATCGAGACCATCGCCTGCGACCTGCTCGACCGCGCCGCCATCGCCGCGCTGCCGCCCTGCGCCAACGTGGTGTTCATGGCCGGTCGCAAGTTCGGCGCCGACGCCAACAACCCGCTGACCTGGGCCATGAACGCGCACGTGCCGGCGCTGGTGGCCGAGCACTTCCGCGGCTCGCGCATCGTCGCGTTCTCGACCGCCTGCGTGTACCCCTTCGTACCCGTGACCAGCCAGGGCGCGCACGAGAGCGACGCGCCCAACCCGCCCGGCGAGTACGCCAATTCGTGCGTGGGCCGCGAGCGCATGTTCGAGTACTTCTCGCAACAGCACGGCACGCCCGGGCGCCTGTTCCGCCTGAGCTACGCCATCGACCTGCGCTACGGCGTGCTGGCCGACGTGGCGCTGAAGGTGTGGCGCGGCGAGCCGGTCGACGTGACCATGGGCCACGTCAACGTGATCTGGCAGGGCGATGCGAACGCGCAGGCGCTGCGCTGCCTCGCGGCGGCCACGGTGCCGACCTCGCCGCTCAACGTGAGCGGGCCCGAGACCACGTCGATCCGCTGGCTGGCCGAAGAATTCGCGCGCCAGTTCGGCAAGGACGTGACGATCACCGGACAGGAAGCACCGACCGCCTGGCTCATGAACACCGGCGAGGCGGAGCGCCTGTTCGGCTACCCGCGCGTGCCGCTGGCGCAGCAGATCCGCTGGGTCGCCGACTGGATTTCGCGCGAGCAACGTCAATACGGCAAGCCGACCAAATTCGAATCGCGCGACGGCAAGTACTGAGAAGGTGCGAACGACCATGCCCACCGTCGAGACGCTGTCTTCGATCACGCCCGACATCGCCCAGATGCTCGACGCACTCGTCGTCGCGAGCGGCTGGAACCAGACCGCACACGACTGGCGGCTGTTCGAGCGGCTCGGCACGGTGCATGGGGTGCGCGACGGTGCGGGCCGGCTCATCGCCAGCGGCGCAGTGCTGCCGATGGGGAGCGTGGCCTGGATCAGCATGATCCTCGTGGCGCCCGAGGCGCGCGGACAGGGCCTGGGCCGCGCGGTGTTCGCACGCTGCCTCGACACGGTGAAGTCCGCCGGCCTCGTCGCGATGCTCGACGCCACGCCGCAAGGCGAACCGCTCTACGCGAGCTTCGGCTTCACCCCGCTGTGGCGGCTCACGCGCTGGCAACGCGAAGCCGCACCGGCCACTGCATCGCTCGCCACCGACAAGCCCGCACTCGACAGCGTTGCCGCGCTCGACGCACAGGCGCTGGGCTTCGCGCGCCCCGCCGTGCTCGTCGACCTGCTCGGCCGCGACGACAGCCGCTGCGTGCGCAACGGCCTGGGCTTCGGCCTCGTGCGCGCGGGTCGCACCGCGCATCACATCGGGCCGCTGCTGTCGTCCGACGAGGCCACCGCCGCCGCGCTGCTGACGCAGGCCGCGCGCGGCATCGCTGGCCGCATCTACGTCGACGTGCCCGACGACCGCAAGCTCATGCCCCAGGCGCTGCACGCCGCCGGCTTCACATCGCAGCGCAGCTTCACGCGCATGGCCCTCGCCACGCGTGACGCCACCCAGGCGCCGACCGGACACCCTGCCTTCATCCACGCCATCGCCGGCCCCGAGTTCGGCTGAGGACCCTCACCCATGCCATTGAACCGCTCCGACCTTCCCGCCGACGTGCTTGCGCTGCTGTCGCAAGGCACCGTCATCCCCGCGCATCCGCTCGCGCTCGACGCCGACCGCCAGTTCGACCGCAAACGCCAGCGCACGCTGACCCGCTACTACGTCGATGCCGGCGTCGGCGGCCTTGCAGTGGGCGTGCACACCACGCAGTTCGCGATCCGCGAGCGCGGCCTGTACGCCACCGTGCTCGAAGCCGCGATGCAGGACCGCCTGGCCTGGAACGACCGACCGATGGCGATGATCGCGGGCCTGTGCGGCCCGACCGCGCAGGCGCAGGCCGAGGCGCGTACCGCCGTCTCTCTCGGCTATCACGCGGGCCTGCTGAGCCTTGCGGCGCTGGCCGGTTCGTCGGAAGACGCGCTCATCGCCCACTGCGAGGCGGTCGCGCAGGAGATCCCGCTGATCGGCTTCTACCTGCAGACCGTCGTCGGCGGCCCGATCCTGTCGAGCGACTTCTGGCGCCGCTTCGCGCTCATCCCCAACGCACTCGCCATCAAGGTCGCCCCCTTCAACCGCTACCGCAGCATCGACGTGGTGCGGGGGCTGGTCGATGCACGCGCCGAGGAGCGCGTGTTCCTCTACACCGGCAACGACGACCACATCGTGCTCGACCTCGCGTTGCCCTTCGCCGCGATGCGCGACGGCGCGCCCGTGCAGGTGCGCTTTCGCGGCGGGCTGCTCGGCCACTGGTCGGTGTGGACATCGAGCGCCGTCGCGCAACTCCAGCAGATCAAGGCCGAACTGGCGGCCCACGGCGGCGCGCTCAGCCCTTCGCTGCTCGCGCTCGACTCGCGCGTGACCGACTGCAACGCCGCCTTCTTCGACGTGGCGAACAACTTCCACGGCTGCATCGCCGGCTGCCACGAGGTGCTGCGGCGCCAGGGCCTGCTCGAAGGCATCTGGTGCCTCGACCCCGAGGAAGGCATGGGCCCCGGGCAATCGGCGCAGATCGACCGCGTCTACCGCCAGCACGGCGACCTCGCCGACGACGCCTTCGTGCGCGACAACCTGTCACGGTGGCTGGCATGAGCGCGGTACTGGCTCCAGTGCAGGAAGCGCCGTTGATCCGCATGCGGCAGCTGCGCAAGGTCTACCGCAAGCGCAACGAGGAGTTCCTCGCCGTCTCCGACGTCACGATGGACGTGAACGCGGGCGACATGATCTCGCTGGTCGGGCCCTCGGGCTGCGGCAAGTCGACGCTGCTGAAGATCCTGTCGGGCCTGCACGGCCATGACGGCGGCACGCTCGAGATCGGCGGCGCCGACGGTTCGGGCTTCAACCCCGGCCGCGATGTCGGCATGGTGTTCCAGCAGCCGCTGCTGCTGAAGTGGCGCACCATCCTGGAGAACGTGCTGCTGCCCGCCGACATCCTCGGGCTGGACCGCCGCGCCGCCAAGGAACGCGCGCACGAACTGCTCGACATGGTCGGCCTCACCGGCTTCGCGGACAAGCTGCCCTACGAACTCTCGGGCGGCATGCAGCAGCGCGCGGCCATTGCGCGTGCGCTCATCCACGACCCCAAGCTGGTGCTGATGGACGAGCCCTTCGGCGCGCTCGACGCCCTCACGCGCGAGAAGATGAACCTGGAGATGCTTCGCATCTGGGAGCGCAGCCGCAAGACCTTCATCGTGGTCACGCACAGCATCCAGGAGGCGGTGTTCCTGGGTTCGCACTGCGCCGTGCTCACGGCTGGCCCGGCGCGCATGGCGGACTTCTTCCGCATCGACCTGCCCGAGCCACGCAAGCTGCACGTGAAGACCAGCCCGGAGTTCGGCGAGTACGTGCGCCGCATCTACGACCTGCTGGGCGTGGACTGAGCCAGCCCTTTCCAGCCCGGCTCAGTTCAACTGGGTTGCAGCTGCTGGATTTCCTTGGCGCGCGCCACTTCGACTTCGCGCGGCAGCGTCACCGCGTTCTTCACCGCCAGGATTTCCGCCATCACGCTCACCGCGATCTCGGGCGGCGTCTTGCTGCCGATGAAGATGCCGATCGGTCCGCGCAGGCGCGCGAGCGATTCGGCCGTCTGGTCGAAGTGCTCGATCATGCGGTCGCGCCGTGCGTCGGCGTTGCGGCGCGAGCCGATGGCGCCCACGTAGAAGGCCTCGCTCTGCAGCGCTTCGAGCAGTGCAAGGTCGTCGAGCTTGGGGTCGTGCGTGAGTGCGACCACGCAGCTGCGGCGGTCGGGCCGGAAGGCCAGCACGGCGTCGTCGGGCATTTCGGTGGTGATCGTCACGCCCGGCAGTGACCATGCGGTGCGGTACTCGGCTCGCGGGTCGCACAGCGTCACGGCGAAGCCGCTGAACTTGGCCATCGTCGCGAGGTACTCGGCGAGTTGGCCGGCACCGATCAGCAGCATGCGGTACTCGGGGCCGAAGGTGTTGGTGAGTTCGGTGTCGTTCACCGTGAGTTCGTCGGGCGCCGTGGCTTCCGCCAGTCGCACCGCGCCGGTCGCGAGCGTCACGGTGCGGCGCATGAGCTTGCCGCGTTCGAGTTCGGCGACCAGGGTGTCGAGCGCATCGGCGTCGGGCGCGTATTCGAGCAACAACTCGAGGGTGCCGCCGCAGGGCAGCCCGAAGCGATGCGCCTCGTCGGCCGTGATGCCGTACTTGACGAGCGCGGGCGGCGCGCCCAGCGGCACGTCTTCGCCCTTGCCGTGGGCATGGCTGTAGCGGGCGATCAGGTCGTCCTCGATGCAGCCGCCCGAGACCGAGCCGACCACGGCGCCGTCTTCGGCCAGCGCCATGATCGAGCCCACGGGCCGTGGCGACGAGCCCCAGGTGCGCACCACCGTGGTCAGCAGCGCGCGCTTGCCGGCACGCCGCCAGTCGCGCAGCGTGCGCAGCACCATGACGTCGAGGTTTTCCATGGCGAGTTCGTTCCCGTTGTCTCAGGCCGCGTCGCCCGAAGCGGGCGCGTCCTTGTCCTCGCCGTCCTTCTTGCCAAAGCCCATCTTCTTCATGAGGCCCGACATCACGCCGGCCTTCTCGGCGGGCGCCTCGGCCGAAACTTCTGCAGCGGGCGCAGGCGGTGGGCCGTAGCGGCTTTGCATCTCGGCCTCGAAGCGCTTGAAGAAATCGTCGGCGGTGGACTTGGCCGCGCCGTCGATCAGGCGCTGGCCGAGCTGCGCGATCTTGCCGCCGACCTGGGCCTGCACGGTGTAGTCGAGCTCGCAACCGGCGGGTGCCTGCGGGGCGGCGTCCGACGGTTGCGCCGCATCCGGCGCGGGCGCTGCTGCTGCGGCGGCATCGGCCACCGGCTTGAGCGTGACGCTCGACGAGCCCTTGGCAAACCCCGCCACACCGCCCTGCCCCTCGAAAGTGAGCTTGTAGCCATCGGGCGCGACGATGTCCGACAGCATCACCTTGCCGTTGAACTTGGCCGACACCGGACCGATCTTCACCGCCAGCGCGACGCTGTAGGTGTTGTCGCCCGTCAGCTCGAACTTGTCGCAGCCGGGGATGCACTTCTTGAGCGTCTCGGGGTCGTTGAGTGCGTCCCAGGCCTGTTGTTGGGTGATGCCGAGGCGGCGGTTTCCGAGCATTTCCATGGTGGGTTTCCTTTGTTCCTTCCTGGGGCCTGCCTCATCGGCTGGCGCGCATCAGCGCGGCCAGACTGGCGGCCAGCTGTTCGAGTGCATTCAGATTGTGGACCGCCAGCATCGCGTCCGCATGGCGGTGCAGTACGCCGGCCCCACGCGCCAGAGGGGCGTAGCCCTCGAAACGCAGCAAGGGGTTGAGCCACAGCAGGCGGCGCGAATGGCGCTTGAGCCACTGCAGCTCCGTGTCGAGCACCGCGGGTTCGCCGGTATCGAGGCCGTCGCTGATCGCGAGCACCAGCGTGCGGCGGCCGATGAGCCGGCGCGCATGCGACTGGTGCAGCTCGGTCAGCGAGCCCCCCAGCCGCGTGCCGCCGGCGAAGTCGTCGATGGCGAGGCTGGCGGCCCCCAGCATGGCGTCGGTGTCGGCGAGCCGGAAGGCCGGCGTGAGGTCGGTCAGACGCGTGCCGAAGGCGAACACGTCGCGCCGGCCGGCACGCCGCGTGGCGGCATGCAGAAAGGCCAGCAGCAGGCGGGCATAGCGTTCCATCGAGCCCGACACGTCCACCAGCACCAGCAGCGGCAAGGGCTGCTCGCGCCGCGCCAGCCGGGGCAGGCGCAGGATTTCGCCGCCGGTGCGCGCCGCCTCGTGCAGTACGCCGGGCCAGTGCATGCGGGCGTGCGCGCGGCCGGCGTCACCGGCGGGGCGCAGGCGTCGCGCCGGCACTTTGGGCACCGGCAGCGTGATGTCGCGCGCCAGCCGCTCGACCAGCCGGTACTCGGCCGCGCCGAGTGCATTGAAATCGGCATGCTGCAACCGCTGGCGGTCGCTGGCCGTCATGGCGGCGTCGAACTTGATCTCCTCGTCGGGCTTGGTGGGCGCGACAGGCTTCACGGCATCGCGCGGCGGGCTCAGCGCCTCGCGCACACGGGGGCGGCGCTTGGAGGGTTCCGCCTTGCCTTCTGCGCTGGGCAGCATCTGGGCGAGCAGCTTGTTGGCCAGCTCCGGGTCGCGAAACCACGCGTCGAAGAGTTCGCGGAACACCAGGCGGTCTTGCTCGCGGCTCACCATCACGGCTTCCATGGCGGCACTCAGGTCGAGCTTGTCTTCCACGCCGACCAGCGTGACCGCCTCGGTCGCGAGCGCGATGCGCATGGCATCAGTGCGCACGCCGGCGCGGCGCAGCGCACGGCCGAAGGCGGCGATGTTGCCGGCCAGCTTGCCGCTGCGGACATCGCCCAGTTGCTGGATGCCAGCCATGTGCGTGGCCCCGCTCAGCGCGCGACCGGCTCCTCGGGTTTGAGCAGATCGGACGCCAGCTCGTGCGTCAGCGCCGCCACGTCATCACGCTGCTTGAACAGGATGCCGGCGGTGTCGACGACCACTTCGGGGTCGAGTTCGACGGTGTCGAGCGCAATCAGCGCCCGCGCCCACTCCACGCTTTCGGCAATGCCGGGCGCGCGCTGGAAGGCGTTGACGAACGGCGCCGAACGCAGCCGCGCGACGAAGGCGGCCACCTGCGCCGACAGCGTTTCACCGGCCTGCGGCACCTGCGCGCGCACGATGGCCAGTTCGCGCTCGCGTTCGGGGTAGTCGAGCCAGTGATACAGGCAGCGCCGCTTCACGGCATCGTTCAGCTCGCGCGTGCGATTGCTGGTAAGCAGCGTCACCGGCGGCACGACGGCGCGCACAGTGCCAAGCTCGGGAATGCTGACCTGATACTCGCCGAGGTATTCGAGCAGGAAGGCCTCGAAGGGCTCGTCGGCGCGGTCCACCTCGTCGATCAGCAGCACCGATCCAGGGGCGGGCGTCTGCAGCGCCTGCAGCAGCGGGCGGCGGATCAGGTAGTGCGGTTGGTAGACCTCGGCCTCCACGTCGCGTGCCGCGCCCGTGGCTTCGGCCGCACGCATGTGCAGCAGCTGCGCGGCGTAGTTCCACTCATACAGCGCCTCGCGCTGCTCCATGCCGTCATAGCACTGCAGGCGCAGCAGTTCGCGGTTCAGTGCGATCGACAGCGCCTTGGCAAGTTCGGTCTTGCCGACGCCGGGCTCGCCTTCGAGCAGCAGCGGGCGCTGCAGCTTCAGCGCGAGGAACACCGCGGTGGCAAGACGGCGGTCGGCGAAGTAACCGGCCTGCATCAAACCGTCGGAAAGAGCGTCGATGGTCGGGAAAGTCATGGCGAAGCGTAGCGGAAGACGCGAGGGTGTCGCGCCTTCCGGTCGGCGGCTTGCGGCTTCAGCCGAGTGCTTTGGTCACCGCGCGCTGCGTCAGCACGCTGATCAGGTTCGCGCGGTAGGCAGCCGAGGCATGCAGGTCGCTGTTCAGGTCGCTGGCATCGATCTTCACGGCTGCGGCAGCCGCGGCAGTGAAGCTCTTGTTGAGCGCGTCTTCGAGCCCCGCATGGCGGAACACCCCGTTGCCCGCGCCGGTGATGGCCACGCGCACGCCGCTGTCGTACTGCGCCAGGAAGATGCCGACCAGCGGGAAGTTGGAAGCCTTCTGGCGCAGCTTCTCGTACACGGCGCGCTTCGGAATGGGGAAGCGGATCGCGGTGATCAGCTCGTCTTCTTCGAGCGCCGTGGTGAACAGGCCCTGGAAGAAATCATCGGCTGCAATCTCGCGCTTCGAGGTGACGATGGTCGCGCCCGAGGCCAGCACAGCGCTCGGATAGCACGCCGCCGGATCGTTGTTGGCCACCGAGCCGCCGACGGTGCCCATCGCGCGCACCTGCCGGTCGCCGATGCGCGACGCGAGGTCGGCCAGCGCAGGGAACGCGGCCTTCACGTCGGCGTTGTTCGCCACGTCGAGGTGGCGCGACATGGCGCCGATGGTCACTGCGCCGCCATCCTTCTTGATGCCGGTGAGTTCCTTGATGCCGCCGAGGTCGACGAGCTGCTCGGGTGCCGAGAGGCGCAGCTTCATCGAGGCCAGCAGGGTCTGTCCGCCGGCCAGTGGCTTGCCGCCCGCGGCGATCAGCCGGGCCGCGTCCGCCACGCTGGCGGGCCGTTCGAGTGTGAAGGCATACATGGGGTGATTCCTTCTCTGTTCTCTGTTGTTCGTTCTGTCGTTCAGGGCTTGGCGGCGGCCTGCATCGCTTCCCAGACGCGGCTGGACGAGGCAGGCATGTCGAAATCCTTGACGCCCAATGGCGCCAGCGCATCGAGCACGGCGTTGATGACGGCCGGCGGCGAACCGATGGCGCCCGCCTCGCCGCAGCCCTTGGTGCCTAGCGGGTTGTGGGTGCACGGCGTGCAGACGGTGTCGAGCTTGAACTGCGGGAAGTCGCCGGCGCGCGGCATCGCGTAGTCCATGAAGCTGCCGGTGAGCAGCTGGCCGGTCTCGTTGTCGTACACGCAGTTCTCGAGCAGCGCCTGGCCGATGCCCTGCACCAGCCCGCCGTGGACCTGGCCCTCGACGATCATCGGATTGATGATGGTGCCGAAGTCGTCCACCGCGGTGAAGCGGTCGACGCGCACTTCACCCGTCTGCTTGTCGATCTCGACCTCGCAGATGTAGGTGCCGCCCGGGAAGGTGAAGTTGGTCGGGTCGTAGAAGGCCGTTTCGTTCAGGCCCGGCTCGAGCTTGTCGAGCGGGTAGTTGTGCGGCACGTAGGCCGTGAGCGCCACCTGGCCGAACGGGATCTTCTTGTCGGTGCCCTTGACCGTGAATTCGCCGTTGGCGAACTCGATGTCGGCGTCGCTCGCTTCCATGAGGTGTGCGGCGATCTTCTTGGCCTTGGTCTCGATCTTGTCGAGCGCCTTCATGATGGCCGCGCCGCCCACCGAGATGGAGCGCGAACCGTAGGTGCCCATGCCGAAGGGCACGCGGCCGGTGTCGCCGTGCACCACGTCGACGTTCTCGACCGGAATGCCCAGCCGCGCGGCGACGACCTGTGCGAAGGTGGTCTCGTGGCCCTGGCCGTGGCTGTGCGAGCCGGTGAACACCGTCACGCTGCCGGTCGGGTGCACGCGGATCTCGCCGCACTCGAACAGACCCGCGCGCGCGCCGAGCGCACCCGCGATGTTCGACGGCGCGATGCCGCAGGCTTCGATGTAGCTCGAGTAGCCGATGCCGCGCAGCTTGCCCTTGGCTTCGGTTGCCGACTTGCGCGCGGCATAGCCGTCGACCTCGGCCAGCACCTTCGCCTTGTCCATGCAGGCATGGAAATCGCCGGTGTCGTACTGCAGCGCCACGGGCGTCTGGTAGGGGAAGCTGGTGATGAAGTTGCGCTTGCGGATCTCGTCCTGGCCCAGGTTCATGTCCCAGGCGCAGCGCGACACGAGGCGCTCCAGCAGGTAGGTGGCCTCGGGCCGCCCTGCTCCGCGGTATGCATCGACCGGCGAGGTGTTGGTGAACCAGGCATCGACCTCGACGTAGATCTGCGGCGTGGTGTACTGGCCGGCCAGCAGCGTGGCGTACAGGATGGTGGGCACCGCGGTCGAGAAGGTCGACAGGTAGGCGCCGAGGTTCGCGTCGGTATGAACGCGCATGGCGAGGAACTTGCCGTCCTTGTCCATCGCCATCTCGGCGTGGCTCACGTGGTCGCGGCCGTGCGCATCGGACAGGAAGCACTCCGAGCGTTCCGCCGTCCACTTGATGTTGCGGTTGAGCTGCTTGGCGGCCCAGGTCAGGCACACGTCTTCCGCGTACAGGAAGATCTTCGAGCCGAAGCCGCCGCCCACGTCCGGGGCGATCACGCGCACCTTGTGCTCGGGCAGGCCCAGCACGAAGGCCGTCATCAGCAGACGCTCGACGTGCGGGTTCTGGTTCGACACGTAGAGCGTGTAGTCGTCGGTGCCGCGGGCATAGCTGCCGATGGCCACGCGCGGCTCGATGGGGTTGGGCACGAGCCGGTTGTTGACCAGGTCGAGCTTCGTGACATGGGCCGCACCCGCGAACACCGCATCGACCGCCGCCTTGTCGCCCAGCGCCCACTTGTAGCACTGGTTGTCGGGCGCCTCGTCGTGCAGGGTGACGCCGCTGGCCTTCTTCGCCGCGTCGGCCACGCTCACCAGCGCGGGCAGCACGTCGTAGTCGACCACCACGGCCTCGGCCGCGTTCTTGGCCTGCTCGACCGTCTCGGCCACCACCATGGCCACGTGGTCGCCCACGTAGCGCACCTTCCTGATCGCGAGGATCGGGTGCATCGGCTCCTTCATGGGGGTGCCGTCGGGGTTGTTGATGAGCCAGCCGCAGGGCAGCCCGCCCATCTTTCCTTCGATGTCCTTGCCGCTGAAGATGCCGACCACACCGGGCATCTTCGAGGCCTCGGTGATGTCGATCGACTTGATGTTGGCGTGCGCGTGCGGCGAGCGCACGAAGACCGCATGGCTCTGGTTGGCCAGCGTGATGTCGTCGGTGTAGTTGCCCGCGCCGGTCAGGAAGCGATAGTCTTCCTTGCGCCGCAGGGCCTCGCCGATGTGTGGCAGGTTGGAGAAGTCGGAAGCACCCATGATGCGGCTCCCTTCAGGCGGCGACGGTGGTCTTGACCGGGGTGCCCGAGGCCATGGCCTCGCCGCCCATCTTCACGGCCTTCACGATGTTCTGGTAGCCCGTGCAGCGGCACAGGTTGCCCTCGAGCAGCTCGCGGATTTCCGATTCGCTGGACTTGGGGTGATGGGTGCACAGGTCGATGGCGCTCATGACCATGCCCGGCGTGCAGAAACCGCACTGCAGGCCGTGGCACTCCTTGAAGGCCGCCTGCATGGGGTGCATCGTGCCGTCGGCTTCGGCGATGCCCTCGATGGTGGTGACGTCGGCGCCGGCCGCCTGCGCGACCAGGATGTTGCACGACTTGACCGCGCGGCCGTTCAGGTGAACGGTGCAGGCGCCGCACTGGGCGGTGTCGCAGCCGACGTGGGTTCCGGTGAGGTGGAGGTGCTCGCGGATCGCGTGCACAAGGAAGGTGTTCGGGGGGGCGTCGACCGTGACCGGGCGGCCGTTGACCTTGAAAGCGACCTGCATGTGGCTGTCTCCGTGGAAGGTGATGGCTGGTTCAGCGAGTCATCTTGGATGCCGCTCTTTCGCACTATCCTAGGCAAAAACCCTTGACACTTGCACAGAGCGCGGGAAATTCTCAAAATGAAACAGCTTGTCGTCCGGCGAGCCCGCAAAGGCCGCCCTCCCACGCTCCCCACGCGCGAAGAAGAATCCTCACGATGATGTCCGCTTCCGCCGCCACCCCTCCCATCGAGCGTTCATTGGCCATTGCGCAGGCGCGCCGTGAGCTGATCGAAGGCGATGGCCCCCGCCCGCGCGCCGGCGTGCGGGTCGACCCGGGCATCACGCGCTCGTGGCAGCGTTGCCTCGAGGCCGGCCGCCGGCCCCAGCAGCGCGTGAGCTTCGACCCCGTGAGCCGCAGCACCAGCCGCGATGTCACGGAATGCAACAAGGCGCTGGTCTCGGCGGCGCGTCCGGTGATCGAGCGGCTCTCGCGTGCCATTGCCGACACCCGCTACTTCGCCATCCTGACCGACGCCCGAGGCATCGTGGTCGACGTGGGCACCCTGCCCGATGGCACCGACCCCGCCGCCCGCTATGCGCGCGACATCGGACGCATCGGCGTCGACCTGTCGGAAAACGCCATCGGCACCAGCGCCATCGGCACGGCGCTGGCCGAGCAGGAATCGGTCTGGTTGCACCGGGGTGAACACTTCTTTGACGACACCAGTGTGTACAGCTGCGCCGGCGCTCCGCTCTTCGGTCCCCGGGGAGACTGCATCGGCATGCTCGACCTCACGGGCGTGCAGGTGGTCGAGCGGCCCGAGTTGCGCCACCTGGCCACGCTGTCGGCGCGCAGCATCGAGAACCTGCTGGTGCAACGCGAACCCTGCGAGCTGCTGATGCGGCTGCTCTGGCCCGGCTGCCCGAGCAGCGAGACCACCGAGGGCCTGCTGTGCATCGATGCCGCCGGCCACGTCACCGGCGCCAACGCGGCGGCCCGGCAGATGCTGCACCAGCCGCTGGCCTGCCATGCCGGCGGCCTGCATTTCAACGACCTGTTCGCGCTGCCGCTGCACATGATGTTCGACGCCGCCCGGCGCGGCGACGCGATGCTCGAGGTGCCGCTGTGGTCGGGCCTGCGGGTGCAGGTGCGGGCCCAGCGCGGCGGCAGCGAGCTGGGCGGGGTGCCTGGCGCCGGCGCCGATGGCCGCCCGCGCCTGCGTGACGTGGAAACCGCGTTGATCCGCAAGGCGGTGAGCGAGGCACGCGGCAATGTGGCCGAGGCGGCACGCACGCTGGGCATCAGCCGTGCGACCGTCTACCGGAAGCTCTGGCGCGGCCGGCCTTCGGGCGAGTAATCCCCACCCTTCAGGCGCCGACGGGCACCTTGTCGAGAAAGCCCGTGACCGCGCGCAGCTTGCCTGCGTCGACCTGCGCGAAGTCGGTGCCCTGAATCAGGTCGTCGGCGCCGCTCGGGCCCAGGGTCCACGAAAAGCGCAGGTTGTCGCCATGCGCCTCGGCCTTCCCCAGCAGGTGGAAGCGAAAGCCCGGATAGCGTTGATGCACCGCGCCGACCAGCGCGCTGATCTGCTCGCGACCGCTGGCCTGCGCCAGCGGATCGACATAGCGGGCGTCGGCGGTCCAGCCGGCGTCGATGAGCGCGTCGCGGCGCGCGGCGTCGGTCTCGTTCCAGACGGCGATGTAGCCCGTGGCGATGGCGTGGGCGTCGTGGGCGGCGGTGTTCATGGCGACTGTTCCTTTCGAGGGTTCGACCCGCAACAGCGCGGGGTGAAGGAATGGTCGCGTGACACGCGCCGCGCGTCGATGACGTGGCAGGTTATGCCGCTGTGTCCAGCGTCGCGTTCGCGTCGAGCGGAAACACCGGCCGGCGCACCTGGCTGAACGGGAACAGGCTGTAGTCCGAACTCGTCACGCCCGGGCTGTCGCATTCCACCAGCGCCGCCGACAGCGGCTCGAACACCGGCCGGCAGTACATGCGCGACTTCAGCAGCAGGAAGCGCTCGGTGCGCGGATCGAGCCCCGCGCATTCGAACACGCCGATGTCCCACGGCTCCTGCGTGCGCTCGGTGACGACGATGCGCGCCGCACCAATGTCGAACAGCACGGTGCGGCCCATGCTGCTGCGCTGGCCGGTGTAGGTGGGGCCGGTGATCACGTACTCGCCGTCGCTGATCGTTCGCACGGTGCCGGTCAGCTGCACCGGCGTCTTCGCCAGGCCGATGCCCGCCAGCGACACCTTGTTGCCCAGCGCCACCGTCACCTCGGCGCCCTCGC
Source organism: Acidovorax cavernicola (assembly GCF_003581445.1). NCBI lineage: Bacteria > Pseudomonadati > Pseudomonadota > Betaproteobacteria > Burkholderiales > Comamonadaceae > Acidovorax > Acidovorax cavernicola. Next base: position 14,500 of record NZ_QXMN01000060.1, read on the forward strand.
CTGCCGCGATCAGCGCGGCCACCGCCTCGGGGTCGCACAGCGGCCCGACGCCGATGCCGTCCAGGCCCTGCGCCAGCGCCTCCTGCAGCACGTCCATGGTGTCGCAGCTGCCGCCCGACATGCAGTTGTCGCCATGGTCGAGCAGCAGCACCGGGCGCGTGGCGCCACCGGCGATGCGCTTCGCCCGCGCCACGGATTCGGCCAGCGGCTCGCTGCGGTAGATGAAGGCCTCGCGCTCGGCCCACATCTGCGCCGCGATGCGGTCGGCCGTGGCCTGCGCGCGCGCGGGCGATTGCGCATCGACCACGATCACGCTCATGCACGGCGCCGTGATGTCCGACAGCGAGAAGCCCGCGAGGATCGACACCGCCAGTGACTCGGAAACTTCCGCCGCGCGCGCCGCCTCGATGGCCCGCTGCATCGCGCCGGTGAACGACGCGCTGCGCAGCGTGTGCGCCATCAGCGGCAGTTGCCGCCAGCGCATGTGCGGCTGGCTGCGCCCGGCCAGCAGGTCGAACAGCAGCCGGCCGGCGTGCTCGCCGGTCTCGTACATGTCGACGTGCGGATAGGTCTTGAAACCGACGATGACGTCGGCGTTGTCCACCATCGCGGGCGTCACGTTGGCATGCAGGTCCAGAGCCACGCCGATCGGCACGCCGGGCGCCGCGGCGCGCAGGCGCACCAGCAGGTCGCCTTCGCCGTCGCGGCTGTTCTGCGCCACCATCGCGCCGTGCAGGTCGAGCAGGATGGCGTCGCAGCCCGGCGCGGCATCGACGATGCATTGCGTGAGCGTGGTGTAGGCCTGCGCATCGACCGGCCCGCTCGGGTTGGCCGACGCCGACACCGGCGCGACGACCTGCGCGCCCGCTGCTTCGGCGAGGTCGATGAAGGCCGACATCGCCGTGCGCATGCCCTTGTTGTCGGCGTAGGCCTGCGCGCCGAAGGTCGGGCCGTCGGGCCCGAAGGCCGCGAGGGGCGTGGGCACGGGCGAGAAGGTGTTGGTCTCGTGGTTGAGGCGCGCGATCAGGACTTTCATGCGGCCACTCCCGCGCTTTGCAGCATCGCTTGCAGCAGCACGTTGCATCCGGCCTCCAGATGGTCGGGCTGCGCATCCTCGATCTCGTTGTGGCTGATGCCGTCCAGGCAGGGCACGAAAATCATTGCCGCGGGGCATACGCGCGCAAGGTACACCGCGTCGTGGCCGGCACCGCTGATCACGTTCATCCACGTCATGCCGTGGTCTTGCGCGGCCTCGCGCACGGCCGTCACCAGCGCGGGCGTGAAGGGCTGCGGCGGGAAGTACACGACCTGCTCGAGCGTCGCTTCGACCTTGCCCTTCGCGGCGATGCGCTGCACGGCTTCTTTCAGTGCGGCGTCCATGGCCGACAGCACCACGTCGTCGGCCGCGCGCAGGTCGACGCTGAGCTTCACGCGGCCCGGGATCACGTTGCGCGAGTTCGGGTAGTTGTCGATCCAGCCCACGGTGCCGCGCCCGTGCGGCGCATGCGCGAGCGCGATGCGGTTCACCTCGACCACGAGTTCGGAAGCCGCGAGCAATGCATCCTTGCGCAGCTCCATCGGCGTGGGGCCGGCGTGGGCTTCCATGCCCTGCACCACCACGTCGTACCAGCGCTGGCCGAGTGCGCCCTCGACCACACCGATGACGCGCTCGTTGGCTTCGAGCACCGGGCCCTGTTCGATGTGCGCCTCGAAATACGCGCCGACCGGCGATGCCGCCGCCGAGGCGGGCACGGCGCCCGCGTAGCCGATGGCGGACAGCGCCTCGGCCACGCTCACGCCCTCCGTGTCGCGCTGCGCGAGTGCATGGTCGAGCGTGAAGGCGCCCGCGAACACGCCGGAGCCCATCATCACGGGCACGAAGCGCGAGCCCTCCTCGTTGGTCCACACCGCGACCTCGACCGGCGCCTCGGTGGCAATGCCGGCGTCGTTCAGGCTGCGGATCACCTCCAGCCCGGCGAGCACGCCGTAGTTGCCGTCGAACTTGCCGCCCGTGGGCTGCGTGTCGATGTGGCTGCCGGTGGTGACCGGCGGCAGTGCATTGTTGTGGCCCGCGCGGCGCGCAAAGATGTTGCCGATGGCGTCCACGCGCACCTCGCAGCCGGCCTCACGGGCCCAGCGCGAGAAGAGGTCACGGCCCTGGCGATCCAGGTCGGTGAGCGCAATGCGGCACACGCCGCCCTTCTCGGTGGCACCCAGCTGCGCGAGCTGCATCAGCGAGTCCCAGAGGCGCTGGCCGTTGACGCGCAGGGCGCGCACATTCGGCGCGGTGGAAAGTTCGTTCGTTGTGTTCATGGTTTTTGCGACGAATGGATGACGGGTTCAGGCAAGGCCCACGCCCAGGTAGCGGTCTTTCACGTCGTGGTCGGCCATGAAGTCGGCATTGCCGGCTTCGTGCACGATCACGCCCTGCTCCACGATGTAGTGGCGGTCGGCCAGCTGCACGCAGACCTCCAGGTTCTGCTCGACCAGCAGGATCGCCACGCCCGCGGCCTTGATGGTCTTGAGCTGCGCGACGATCTCTTCCACGATCACCGGCGCGAGGCCTTCGACGGGCTCGTCGAGGATCAGCAGGCGCGGGTGGTTCATGAGCGCGCGCCCGATGGCCAGCATCTGCTGCTCGCCGCCCGAGAGCTGTCCGCCGCCGTTGCGCCGGCGCTCCTTCAGGCGCGGGAAGATGCGGTAGATGTCGGCCAGCTGCCAGGGCGAATCGCGTCGCAGGCCGAGCATCAGGTTCTCTTCCACCGTCAGCAGCTTGAAGATGCCGCGGTGCTCCGGCACCAGGCACACGCCGCGCGTGGCGATGCGGTGCGGCGGCTGGCCCGCGATGTCCGCGCCCTGGAAGCGCACGCGCCCGCCCGTGGGCGTGACGGCGCCGGCGATGCCCTTGAGCGTGGTCGACTTGCCCGCGCCGTTGCGGCCCAGCAGCGTGACCAGTTCGGCCTCGCCCACCGTGAGCGACACGCCCTGCAGCACGTGGCTCTTGCCGTAGTGAGCGTGCAGGCCTTCGACTTCGAGGATGTTTTTCCCGCTCATGCCTTGCCTCCGGTGATCATGTTGCCCAGGTAGGCCGTGCGCACGCGCGCATCCGAACGGATGTCGCCCGGCAGCCCTTCGGCCAGCACGCGGCCCAGCTGCATGACGGTCACGGTGTCGGAGATGTCCATCACGATGTTCATGTTGTGCTCGATGAGCACCACGGTGTGCGCGTCGCGCAGGCCGCGGATGAGCTGCTTCATGTCGTCGAGGTCGTCGATGCCCATGCCCGAGGTCGGTTCGTCGAGAAAGATGGCCTTGGGCCTCGCAGCCAGCGCCATGCCCACTTCGAGGCGGCGCTGCTGGCCGTGCGAGAGCACGCTGGCGGCGGTGTCGGCCAGCCGTTCGAGGCCGACGCGCGCGAGCACCTCGGCCACCGTGTCGGCACAGGCACGCTCGCCGATGGGCGCACGCCAGCAGTTCATGGCCTGACGCGGCGCGATGCCTTGCGCGGCCACGCGCAGGTTCTCGCGCACCGACAGGCTGCCGAACAGACTGGTCACCTGGAACGAGCGCGCCATGCCGCGCTGCACGCGTTGGTGGTCGGGCTCGCGCGTCACGTCTTCGCCGTCGAACATGATGCGCCCGCCCGTGGTGGTGCCGGTGCCCGTGAGCATGTGGAACAGCGTGGTCTTGCCCGCGCCGTTGGGGCCGATCACCGAGTGCACGGTGTTGCGCTTGATCTTCAGGTCGACCCCGCCGAGCGCGGCGAACTTGCCGTAGTGCTTGGTGACGCCGATGGCTTCGATGAGGATCTCGCTCATGCTTTTTCTCCCTGTGCCAGCGGCGCCTTGGCCACAGCCGGTGTCTTGCGGAACACGCGGCGCCAGGCGCTTTCGCCCAGGCCCCAGAGGCCGCGTTGCATGCCGATGCTCACGCCGATCAGCAACAGGCCCAGCAGCAGCAGCCAGCGCGGCCACAGCGTGGAGAGCCAGTCGGCCAGCAGCACGTAGAAGGCCGAGCCGAGCACCGAGGCGAACAGGTTGCCGGTGCCGCCGATCACGGTGATGACCAGGATCATCTCGCTCGTGTGGTACTCGGCGTTCGACAGCGGCGCGATGCCGGTCATCATCGCGTGCAGGCCGCCGGCCAGGCCGGTGACGGCGCCCGAGATCACGAAGGCCAGCAACTTGAAGCGCTTGAGGTCGTAGCCCACGGCGGCGGCGCGGTCCTCGTTGTCGCGGATGGCCAGCAGCGTGCGGCCGAAGACCGAGTCGGTCACCTTCAGCAGCAGCCCGAACGCGATGAGGAAGATCACCGCCACGAAGGCGTAGTACTTCCACGGCGTGTCCATGAAGGCCGGGCGCGGCACGTCGAGCAGGCCGTTGTCGCCGCCCGTGAGCCCGGAGGCGGTGTACGCGATGAAGTAGAACATCTGGGCGAAGGCCAGCGTCAGCATCACGAAGTAGGTGCCGCGCTGGCGGATGGCGACCCAGCCGACCACCGCCGCGCCCAGCGCGCCCATGGCGATGGCCGCCGCCAGCGCGAGCGGCATCGGCAGTTGCAGGCGCGTGAGCAGGATCGCGATGGTGTAGCTGCCCAGCCCGAAGAAGATGCCCTGTCCGAACGACAGCAGCCCGGTGTAGCCCAGCAGCAGGTTGCAGCCCAGAGCCGCGAGCGCGTAGATGAGCACTTCGCTCGCGAGCGAGCCCGAGCGCATGAACAGCGGCAGCGCGAGCGCGACGATCAGCGCCAGCAGGAAGGTGTATTTCTTTGGCATGGCGCGTTCATCCTCTGCGGCCGAGCAGGCCATGCGGGCGCAGCAGCAGCACGGCGCCCATCGCGATGTAGATCATCAAACTCGCACCCGGCGGCCAGATGGTGCTCATGAGGCTTTGCACGATGCCGATCAGCACGCCGCCAACCAGCGCACCGCTGAAGCTGCCGAGCCCGCCGATCACCACGACCACGAAGGCCACGCCCAGCGCCTCGACGCCCATGAAGGGTTCGGCCCCGCGGATGGGCGCGGCGAGCACGCCGGCCAGCGCCGCCGTGGCCGCGCCGAGCGCGAACACCAGGCTGAAGACACGGAACACGTTGATGCCCAGCAGCGAGACCATCTCGGTCGACTCGCTGCCCGCGCGCACCGCGCTGCCCAGGCGTGTGCCTTCGAGCACCCACCACAGCAGCACCGCGAGCACGGCGGTGAAGCCGATCACGAAGAGCCGGTACTTCGGGTAGATGAAGCTGCCCCACATGACCACGCCCTGCAGCAGGTCGGGCGTGGGCACGCTGTTGCCCAGCGGGCCCCAGAACACGATCACGATTTCCTGCACCGCGAGCGCCAGGCCCACGGTGACGAGGATGTGGAACTCGTGCGCCTTGGCGTACACGCGGCGCAGCAGCAGCTTCTCGGCCAGCCAGCCGAGCGCGCCGACGAACAGCGGCACCAGCACGAGCGCGACCCAGAAGTTCAGGCCCCACTGCAGCGCCTGGAAGCACAGGTAGGCGCCCAGCAGATAGAAAGCGCCGTGCGCGAAGTTCACGAAGCGCAGCAGGCCGAACACGATGGACAAGCCAACGGCCAGCAGGAAATACAGCATGCCGATGCCGATTCCGTTGATGGTCTGGAGCAGGTAGACGGACATAGGTGTCGTGGTGGGCGAACGAACAGGCGGCCCACGCCCTGCCCGCACCGCAAGCGGCGCGAGCGCGGCGCGAGGCCGGGCGGCGTCAGGCCAGCTTGCAGCCCGTTTTGTCGACGGGCAGGAACGACTTGCCGGAACTCACCACGTCGACGTAGTCGGCCGGGTTGGCCATCTTCGATTTCGCCTTGCCCTTGAGCAGGTAGTAGTCCTTGATGACCTGGTGGTCGGCCTTGCGGATTTCTTCCGTACCCGTGAGGCCGTCGAACTTCATGCCTTCGAGCGCCGCGATGACGGCCTTCTGGTCGACCGAGCCGGCTTTCACGATGCCGTCGATGAGGATCTTGGTGCAGATGTACGAGCCGGCCAGGCTGTAGTTGGGCACGATCTTGAGCTTGTCGGCCGTGCGCTTGACCAGGTCCTTGTTCAGCGGCGTGTCGACCGTGTGCCAGTACTGCGCACCGAAGTAGACGCCCTCGCACAGGTCGGCGCCCAGCTCATCGAACTGCTCCAGGCCCGAGGCCCAGGCCATGAGGATCGTCATGTTCTTGTGCATGCCGAAGCTCACCGCCTGGCGCAGCGCGGCCGACGACTGCGCGCCGAAGTTCAGGAGCAGCAGCACGTCGGGCTTGGCCGCCATCGCGTTGGTGAGGTAGCCGCTGAACTCCTTGTCGTTGAGCGAGTGGTAACTGTTGCCCACGTGCTCGATGCCCTTCTCCTGGAAGATGTTCTTGGCCGCGCTCAGCAGGCCGTCGCCGAACACGTACTGCGGCGTGATCGTGTACCAGCGTTTGGCCTTGGGCATGGCGGCGATCAGCGGGCGCACCGTCTGCTCGATCGCACCGAAGGTGGGCACCGACCAGCGGAAGGTGGCGGGGTTGCAGTCCTTGCCGGTGATCTCGTCGGCGCCCGCGGTGGTGATGAACAGGCCGCCGGCCTTCTCGGCCTCCTTGCCCATGGCCAGCGATTCCGACGACAGGATGCCGCCCGCGAAGAACTTCGCGCCCTGCTGCTGCGAGGCTTCCTGCACCTTGCGCACGGCGGTGGCCGGCTTGCCTTCGGTGTCGAGCAGCGTGTAGGCCAGCGGACGGTTCAGCACCTTGCCGTACTGCTCGATCGCCAGCTTGGCGCCCAGGTCGGCGAACTTGCCGTTGGCCGCGAACGCACCCGACATGGGCACCGGCGCACCGAAGCGGATCGCGTCGTTGGCCTGGGCGAAGACCGAGCGGCTCGCCAGGAGCGAGGCCGGGGCGGCCGACAGGGCGGCGAGCTGAAGGAGTTGTCTGCGTTGCATGGGGTTCTCCGGTCGTGGTGTGGAAAGTGGGGAAGAAAACACGGTGCCTGCGATCGCCGGCAATTTAAGCGGATAAATAGGATTAATATGTTGGTAAAAACCCGTTAGCAAGCCCCGTGCCCAAACCCAACCCGACCCTGCCGATGACGCCGTTAAGATCGCGCGCTGTTGCGCATCCCGCGCATCTCCCGATGTGCATGGATGGAGCGTTTTGATGAGAGTGGGGCACAACCCTCCGAAGCGGCAAAAGCTCTCGGACGTCATCGTCGAAGACGTCAAGCGATGGATCGTTGCCGAGCGCAAGCAGCCCGGCGACCGGCTACCGAACGAGAAGGAACTGATCGAGCTCTTCGGCTATTCGAAGAGCACGGTGCGCGAGGCGCTGAAGGCGCTGGAAGTGCGCGGGCTGGTGTCGATCCGCACCGGCCCCGGCGGCGGCGCGTACCTGCAGCAGGTGTCGGTGGACCATGCGTCGGAGCCACTGCGCAACTTCCTGCACTTTCATCACCTCGACGGCCATCACATCTACCAGCTGCGCAAGGTGCTGGAGCCCGAGCTGGCCGTGAGCGTGGTCGGCCGGCTCACGCCCGAGCAGTTCGCGCGGCTCGAAGAGAACGTGCGCCTGTGCACCATCGAGCCGACCACCGAGGACGAGCTGCGCACGCAGCGCGAGGCCGAACTGGCCTTTCACACGATGCTGGCCGAGGCCTGCCCCAACCCGGTGCTGTCCTTCATGTGCCGTTTTCTCAACGACCTGCTGCGCGACCTGGTCGTCTACAAGAAGGCGCTGGACCACCACCACTTCGGCGAGACCAACGTCGATTACCACACGCAGCTGCTGGCGGCCTACCGCAAGGAAGACGCGGACGAGGTGCGGCGGCTGATGGCCGAGCACATGGTGGATGCGGAGCACCACATGCATGAGATGGAAGCGCACATCGGCGCGAAGCACCTGTTGCTGCCGAGCGGGCAGCGCTAACGGGCGTGGGCTTTCTCCAGGCACTCCTGAAACGCCAGCACCGCCCGTGAAGGCTTCGGGGAGCGCCGAAGCAGACTCACGAACCGGCACGCATAGTTGAAGCGCGCCGGCAGCACCGCCTTCATCAGCCCGCGCTGCTCGAACACCTGCGCATAGTGGTCGGGCAGGAAGCCCAGGAAGCGCCCCGACAGGATCAGCGTCGCGATCGCCTCCTGGTCGAACCCGGTCGCCTTGCGCGACAGCCGCGCCCGGTGGCTCAGCTCCATGTTTGGTGAGTGGTAGCCCAGCCCCGCGAAATGATGCTCGCCCAGCTTCGACCACGTGAGCTTGCCGTGCGGGCTGTCGAACAGCGGGTGCCCCTGGCCGCAGTACAGCAGCATGGTCTCGTCGAACAGGTCGGCGTAGACCAGGCTCTTGGAGCTGCGGTGCGCCGGGATGATGCCGATCTGGAAATTGCCCTCCAGCACGCCCTGCTCGATGGCGTTGATCGAGCCCACATGCACAGCCAGGTTCACCTCGGGCGCGATCTCGGTGAAGCGCGCAATGGCCTCGCCGATGCGCGCCTTCGGGTTGGTCGCGGTCTTGTCGAACAGCGCCACCTCCAGTTGCCCGCCCATGCGGTTGTGGATGTCGTCGATGCTGCCGCGAAAGGCGTCGACCGAGGCCAGCAGCCGCAGCGTCTCGTCGTACACGCGCTGGCCCTCGGCCGTGAGCGCGAAACCCGCCCGGCCGCGCCGGCACAGCACGAGGCCCAGGCGCGTTTCCAGGTCTTTCACGTGGCGGCTCACGGTGGAGGTGCCGATGTTCAGCTCCAGCTCGGCCGCCGCCATGCCGCCGCAGTCGACCACGCTCTTGAACACCTTCAGCAGGCGCAGGTCCATGTCGCTGAGCTGCCCCAGGACGGCGCGGTTGCGCGTGCCCTGGGCACCGTTTTGGGCGTCTTCCGACGCCGCGGCCTTTACTTGCATGAATCGTCAAGTGAACATTGATATTGCGCCATTCTCCACACTGAAGGGTCTGCGAACAATCGGCGCATTCCTTCACCCCCGGAGCCCGCCTGTGCGGGATGCGCCATGACCCTTGCCACACCCGCCATCGAACCCACGCCCACCGCGCGCACCGACGCCGCCTGGCTCGAGGCGCACTGGATGCCCTACACCGGCAACCGCAACTTCAAGGCCGATCCGCGGATCCTCGTGGAGGCCAAGGGCGCCTACTTCACCGACAACGACGGCCGCAAGATCTTCGACGGCCTCTCGGGCCTGTGGTGCTCGGGCCTGGGCCACGGCCGCCCCGAGATCACCGAGGCGGTGAGCTGCCAGATCGCCAAGCTCGACTACTCGCCCGCCTTCCAGTTCGGCCACCCGCTCTCCTTCGAGCTGGCCAACAAGATCAAGGAACTGACGCCCGCCGGCCTGGACTACGTGTTCTTCACCGGCTCGGGCTCCGAAGCCGCCGACACCTCGCTGAAGATGGCGCGCGCCTACTGGCGCACCAAGGGCCAGGCGAGCAAGACGCGCCTGATCGGCCGCGAGAAGGGCTACCACGGCGTGAACTACGGCGGCATCTCGGTCGGCGGCATCGCGGCCAACCGCAAGCTGTTCGGCCAGGGCGTCGAGGCCGACCACCTGCCGCACACGCAACTGGCGGCCAACGCCTTCTCGCGCGGCATGCCCGAGAACGGCGCCGAGCTGGCCGACCGCCTGCTCGACCTGATCGCGCTGCACGACGCCTCGACCATCGCGGCCGTGATCGTCGAGCCCTTCGCCGGCTCGGCCGGCGTGGTGATTCCGCCCAAGGGCTACCTGAAGCGCCTGCGCGACATCTGCACCGCGAACAACATCCTGCTGATCTTCGACGAAGTGATCACCGGTTTCGGCCGCTGCGGTGCGCTCACCGGCGCGGATGCCTTCGGCGTCACGCCCGACATCATGAACATCGCCAAGCAGGTCACCAACGGCGCGCAGCCGCTGGGCGCCGTGGTGGCCAACAAGGACATCTACGACACCTTCATGGCCGCGGGCGGCCCCGAGTACATGCTCGAGTTCCCGCACGGCTACACCTACGGCGCGCACCCCGTGGCCTGCGCCGCCGGCATCGCCGCGCTCGACGTGCTCCAGAAGGAAGACATGATCGGCCGCGTGCAAACGCTGGCCCCGCACTTCGAGAACGCCGTGCACAGCCTCAAGGGCAGCAAGCATGTCGCCGACATCCGCAACTACGGCCTGGCCGCCGGCATCACCATTGCCGCACTGCCGGGCGAGCCCGCACGCCGCCCCTACGAGATCGCGATGAACTGCTGGAAAAAGGGCTTCTACGTGCGCTACGGCGGCGACACGATCCAGCTCGCACCGCCCTTCATCGCCGAGAAGGCCGAGATCGACCGCATGGTCAACGCCCTTTCCGACGCTTTGGCTGAAACCAACTGATCCCCTTTCGAGACCTCCAGACATGCAACACGACAAGAACGTCACCGCCACCATCGGCCACTTCATCGACGGCAAGCACGTCGGCGGCGGCAGCCGCGTGCAGCCGGTGTTCGACCCCGCCACCGGCCTGTCGGCCAAGAGCGTGGCGCTCGCCGACAAGCTCACGGTCGAGCAGGCCATTGCCTCGGCGCAGGCCGCCTTCCCGGCCTGGCGCAACACGCCACCGCTGAAGCGCGCCCGCGTGATGAGCCGCCTGAAGACGCTGCTCGAAGAGAACGCCGACACCATCGCCGCGCTCATCACCGCCGAACATGGCAAGGTGCTGGCCGACGCGCACGGCGAACTGCAGCGCGGCATCGAGAACGTCGAGTACGCGAGCTACGTGCCCGAGCTGCTCAAGGGCGAGCACAGCAAGAACGTCGGCCCGGCCATCGACTCGTGGAGCGAGTTCCAGGCCATGGGCGTCACGGCCGGCATCACGCCGTTCAACTTCCCCGTCATGGTGCCGCTGTGGATGTGGCCGATGGCCGTGGCCTGCGGCAACACCTTCGTGCTCAAGCCCTCGGAGCGCACGCCCTCCTCCACGCTGTTCATGGCCGAACTCGCGCTGCAGGCCGGCCTGCCGCCGGGCGTGCTGAACGTGGTCAACGGCGACAAGGAAGCGGTCGACACGCTCTTGACCGACCGCCGCGTGAAGGCCGTGAGCTTCGTCGGCTCCACGCCCATCGCCGAATACATCTACACCACGGGCACGGCCCACGGCAAGCGCGTGCAGGCGCTCGGCGGCGCCAAGAACCACGCGGTGGTGATGCCCGACGCCGACATCGGCAACGCGGTGAGCGCGCTGATGGGCGCGGCCTACGGCTCGTGCGGCGAGCGCTGCATGGCGATCCCGCTGGTGGTGGCCGTGGGCGACGCGACCGCCGATGCAGTCGTCGAAGGCCTGAAGGTCGAGATCGCCAAGATGAAGGTCGGCCCCGGCACCGACAACGGCAACGACATGGGCCCGCTCGTGACGCAGCCGCACTTCGAGAAGGTCAAGGCCTTCGTCGACGCCGGCGTGGCCGCCGGCGCCAAGCTGGTGGTCGACGGCCGCGGCATCCAGGTCGAAGGCCACGAAGGCGGCTACTACCTCGGCGCCTGCCTGTTCGACCACGTCAAGCCCGGCATGACGATCTACCAGGAGGAAATCTTCGGCCCCGTGCTCGGCGTGGTGCGCGTGAAGACGCTGCAGGAAGCCATGGACCTGATCGACGCGCACGAGTACGGCAACGGCACCTGCATCTTCACGCGCGACGGCGAGGCCGCGCGCTGGTTCAGCGACAACATCCAGGTCGGCATGGTCGGCGTCAACGTGCCGCTGCCGGTGCCCGTGGCGTACCACTCGTTCGGCGGCTGGAAGCGTTCGCTCTTCGGCGACCTGCACGCCTACGGCCCCGACGCCGTGCGCTTCTACACCAAGCGCAAGACCATCACGCAGCGCTGGCCCTCGGCCGGCGTGCGTGAGGGCACGATGTTCTCGTTCCCGTCGAACCGTTGATATCGAGGCGGTTGCAGCAGGTCAGGCCTTATCAGCCTTGCCTGCGGCATTCGCCAGCTTGCTGAGCATGCGGTCCACCAGCCACGGCTGGCGGTCCTCGTCCTCGGCCCGCTCCTTGCGCCGGATCGCGTTGCGCACCACGATCGATCCGACATAGCGCATCGGCTCCGGCGGAAAGTAGCCCAGCGGCCCGCCCGTGATCGGGCTGCGCGTCCAAGCGTTGTCCTGGTCGAGCACCAGCGACGACAGGATCTGCCCACCCATGTAGGTCGGCCCCACGCCGTTGCCCGAGTAGCCGAAGCCGTAGTAGATGTGCGGCGCGCCACCGAGCTTGCCGAAGAACGGAAAGCCCGTCACCGAGCGATCGGACGGGCCGTTCCAGCTGGCGGTGATCGGCGTCTCGCTCAACGCGGGGAAGAAGGAATGCAGGGCCTGCGTGAGCTCGGCTTCGTACGGCGAACGCTCGTCGAACACCTTGGCCATGCGGCCGCCCCAGGCGAAGGTGTTGCCGCCCTTGCCCAGCATGATGCGGCCGTCCACCGTGCTGCGGTAGTAGTACACGAAGGTGCGCGAGTCGAGCACCGACACGCCGTCGGTCAGGCCGATCTGCTGCAGCAGATCGGGGCAGCGCTCGGTGATGATCATGTCGCTGGACACGATGGCGATGGTCCGCTCGAACTGCGGAAAGCGGCTGGCCATCCACGCGTTCATCGCAAGCACCAATTTCTTCGCGCGCACCGTGCCGGTCGGCGTGCGCACCACCACGGGTTGGTCGGTGCTGAAGTCGATCATCGGCGTGCGCTCGTGGATGCGGATGCCCAGGGCCAGCGCCACGCGCCGCAGCCCGCGCACCAGCTTGCCCGGATGCACGGTGGCGGCAACTGGCGAATACACGCCGGCCAGGTTGCGCGCCGAGCCCGAGCGCCGCGCCACCTCGTCGGGCGGCAGCGCGTGGTACGAGTGGATGCCGCGCGCTTCCAGCGCCTGCATCATGGGATCGAGCGTGCCGATCTGCGCCTGCGAGGTCGCGGTGTAGAGCGTGCCGTCGCGCCGCAGCTCGGCGTCGATGCCGTGCGCGGCGCAGAAGTCCGCGATGTGCCCCACCGCCGCCTCCGACGCCTTCACGAGGCGCACCGCCTCGTCCTCGCCGAACAACCGGCGCAGCGTGAGGAACTTGGCCGACCAGGTGAGCAGGCAGCCACCGTTGCGCCCGCTGGCACCGGCGCCGCACAGGTCGCTTTCGAGAATCACGATGTCGAGCGACGGCGCCTGCAGCTTGGCCTGGATGGCCGTCCACAGCCCCGTGAAGCCGCCGCCGACGATGCAGACATCGGCGCTGTGTTCGCCCTGCAGCGCGGGGGCGAGGTCGCCGTCGTTGAAGAGGGCCTGTTCGATCCAGAAGGGGCGCATCGTGGGCTCCGTGGGTATCAGGGCTTGCGCCGCATCTCGAATGAAAAGTCGGACACGCGTTCGACAGCAAACCCGAGGCGCTCGTAGAGCGCCTTCGCCGGGTTGGCCCTGAGCACGCTGAGGGTGAGGTCGACGCCAGCGCGCGTCGCCTCGTCGACGACCTCGGCCAGCAGGCGGGAGCCGATGCCTCCCCCTTGATAGCCGGGCGCGAGCTGGATCTGGATGACCACCCACTCGTGCGGATCGCGCGACACCTTCAGCAGCCCCACCGGCTGGCCCTCGTGCTGCAGGACCTCGGCGCACTCGAAGCGATGCATCAGCCGCGCCATGTGGTGCGCGTCGCTCACCTCGGCGCCGGAAGCGACCACGTGGCCGTTCATGGTCCGCTGCCGCAGCGCGAGCAGGAAGGGAATGTCTTCCTGCGTCGCCGGGCGGCGCACCAGGTCGGGTGCGGCCGGGGCGTTCATGCGGGCGCGGTGGCGACGTCCTGCCGCAGCGCGCGCGCCAGATGCCGCGCGTAGTGCGCCAGGTCGGGGGTTTTCAGGTCGGCGCACTTGGCCGTGTCGTCCCAGCGGCGCAGGCGCACGGCGTCCATCGCGTAGGGCAAGGCCTCGAAGGCCTGCGCCTGCGCTTCGTCGAAGACACCGCCCTGCAATTGCAGGCTGCGCTTCGAATCGGGCGACAGCGCCTCCAGGTAGCCGGGCTCGCGCGCGCACAGGAAACGCTTGGCGTCCACATGCAGCCGGATCGGCTCCAGCGTGGCCGCACCGAACAACGCACGCAGGAACGGCAGGCAGCGGTACTGGTGCAGATCGTCCAGCCCCTGCTGCGTCGGCGTGCCGCCGAAGTCGTGCAGCAGGTGGCCGATGTCGTGCAGCAGCGAGGCGGCGATCAGCGCGCTGTCGGCGCCCTCCTGCTCGGCCAGGTGGGCGGACTGCAGCGCGTGTTCGAGCTGCGTGACGGGCTCGCCGTCGTACTGCGCGTGGCCCTTGGTTTCGAAGAGGCCGACGATGTCGGGAATGCTGAGACTCATGGGGCGTGCGTGTTACCAGGGCAGCGAATAGGTCTTGGTGTTGGTGAAGCTCTTCATCGCCTCGAGCACGCCTTCCTTGTAGCCCAGGCCCGAGTCCTTGATGCCGCCGAAGGGTGTGAGTTCGAGCCGATAGCCCGGCACCTCGCGCACGTTCACGCTGCCCACGTTCAGCTCGCGGATGAAGCGCGTGATGTAGTCCAGCCGGTTGGTGCAGATCGACGACGACAGGCCGTACGCCGTGCCGTTGG
>NZ_QXMN01000154.1:0-2133 GCF_003581445.1 Acidovorax cavernicola
AGGTGATGCTGCGCAGATCGAGGGCGACGATGGGCAGGCCCGAGGCGTCTTCCTGCGCCTCGTCGCTGATCAGCAACGCGTCCTGGCCGCGCGTGAGGTTGATGTAGACGTCGGCGAGCAGTTCGGCGTCCAGCAGCGCGCCGTGCAGCGTGCGGCCGGAGTTGTCCACGCCCAGGCGATCGCAGAGCGAATCGAGCGAGTTGCGCTTGCCCGGATAGCGCTCCTTGGCCATCGCCAGGGTGTCGATCACGCCTTCGACCCAGCTCTTGAGCGGCGGCTTGCCCGTGCGCTGCAGTTCCTTGTTCAGGAAGCCGACGTCGAACGGCGCGTTGTGGATGATGATCTCGGCGCCCTGCAGGTATTCGAGGATCTGGTCGACCTGCTGTTCGAAGCGCGGTTTGTCCTTGAGGAACTCGGTGGTGATGCCGTGCACCCGCAATGCGTCTTCGTGGCTGTCGCGGCCCGCGTTGAAGTACATGTGCAGGTTGTTGCCGGTGAGCTTGCGGTTGAGCAGCTCCACGCAACCGAGCTCGATGATCCGGTCGCCGTTTTCGGCGGACAGGCCCGTGGTTTCGGTATCAAGGACAATCTGGCGCGACATCTCAGTGGTTTTCCTTGGCGTGGTTGATCGAGTACTTGGGAATTTCCACCGTCACGTCTTCCTGGGCCAGGATAGCCTGGCAGCTCAGGCGCGACAGCGGCTCAAGACCCCAGGCGCGGTCCAGCAGGTCTTCTTCCTCTTCCTCGGCGGCGTTGAGCGAGTTGAAACCCGCGCGCACGATCACGTGGCAGGTCGTGCAGGCGCAGCTCATGTCGCAGGCGTGCTCGATCTTGATGTCATTGTCCAGCAGGGCTTCGCAGATCGACGTGCCGGCCGGCGCTTGCAGCTCGGCGCCCTGAGGGCAGTATTCGGCGTGGGGCAGTATTTTGATGACAGGCATGGGTTCTCTTCTATCGGAATCAGGAAATGCTGTGTACGTTCTTGCCCGCCAGGGCCTGGACGATGCCGCGGTTCATGCGCTGGGCCGCGAAAGCTTCGGTGCCCTTGGCCAGAGCCTGGGTCGCGGCTTCGACCACGGCCGGGTCGGCGGAGGCTTGCTGCTCGCGCAGCGCCGCCATCAGCGCATCGACCGCGGCCCGCTCGGGCGCCGTCAGCAGGTCGCCGTCGGCGTCAAGCGCGCTTTGCGTGGCGATCAGCATGCGGTCGGCGTCGACACGCGCCTCGACCAGCGCGCGCGCCTGCATGTCCTCGGCCGCCGTGGCAAAGCCGTCCTGCAACATGCGCGCGATCTGCTCGTCCGACAGGCCATACGACGGCTTGACGTCGATATGCGCCTCGACGCCGCTGAGCTGCTCCTTCGCGCCCACGGACAGCAGGCCGTCGGCATCGACGGTGAACGTCACGCGGATGCGCGCCGCGCCCGCGGCCATCGGCGGAATGCCGCGCAGCTCGAAGCGCGCCAAGCTGCGGCAGTCGGCGACCAGGTCGCGCTCGCCCTGCACCACGTGGATCGCGAGCGCGGTCTGGCCGTCGACATAGGTCGTGAAGTCCTGGGCGCGCGCCGTGGGAATGGTTTCGTTGCGTGCGACGATGCGCTCGACCAGGCCGCCCATGGTCTCCACGCCCAGCGACAGCGGAATCACGTCGAGCAGCAGCAGATCGCCCGCCGAGCTGTTGCCGGCCAGCTGGTTGGCCTGGATGGCCGCGCCCAGCGCCACGACTTCGTCGGGGTTCAGGTTGGTGAGCGGTGTCTGGCCGAAGAAGTCACCCACGGCTGCCTGCACCTGGGGCATGCGCGTCGAGCCGCCGACCATGACCACGCCCTGGACTTCGTCCTTGGCGAGATCGGCATCGCGCAGCGCGCGGCGCACCGCGGCCAGCGAGCGGGCCGTGAATGCCTGGGTCGCGGCGTCGAACTCGGCGCGCGTGACTTCGCGCTCGACCACGCCAGCGCCCAGTTCGGCGCGGAACGTCGCGCTCGCGGCGTCCGTCAGCGCTTCCTTGCAGCGGCGTGCGGCCAGGCGCACGGCGGCCTTGTCCTCGGCCGTCAGCGCCTGCGCGCCGTTCTGCTCCAGCACCCACTGCGCGAGCGCCGCGTCGTAGTCGTCACCACCCAGCGCGGAGTCGCCGCC
>NZ_QXMN01000155.1:0-2131 GCF_003581445.1 Acidovorax cavernicola
GTCTCGGCCTGCAGCCGGCGCATGAGTTCCAGGATCTGCGCCTGGATGGTGACGTCCAGCGCGGTGGTCGGCTCGTCGGCGATCAGCAGCGTCGGGTCGCAGGCCATCGCCAGCGCGATCATCACGCGCTGGCGCATGCCGCCCGAGAGCTGGTGCGGGTACTCGTGGATGCGCTGCGCCGCAGCGGGAATCTCCACCAGCTCCAGCATGCGCTGGGCATGGGCCAGCGCCGCCTTGCGGTCCAGCCCCTTGTGCAGGCGCACGCTCTCGGCGATCTGCTCGCCGATGGTGAACACCGGGTTCAGGCTGGTCATCGGCTCCTGGAAGATCATCGACAGCTGGTTGCCGCGCAGCGAGCGCATCTCGGGCTCGCCGATCTTCAAGAGATCGAGCGTCTTGCCCTCTCGCGTCACAAACGAGGCGCTGCCGCTGACCTGCGCGTTCGCGGTCTTGGGCAACAGGCGCATCAGCGTGAGGCTGGTGACCGACTTGCCCGAGCCCGACTCGCCCACCAGGGCGGTGGTCTTGCCCGGCTGGATCGAGAAGCTCACGTCGGCCACCGAGCGCACGAGGCCGTCCTCGGTGGGGAAGCTCGTGCTCAGGTTGGTGGCCGTGAGGCGCGGGGTGGGTGGGGTGGTGCTCGCGTTGTTCATCACGATGTCTTCTTGAGCTTCGGATCGAGCAGGTCGCGCACGCCGTCACCCAGCAGTTGCAGCGACAGCGCCGTGAAGATGATCGCCAGGCCCGGGAACAGCACCACCCAGAAGGCCTGGTGCGCGTACTGCTGGCTGCCCGCGACCATGGTGCCCCAGGTCGGGATCTCGGGCGGCACGCCGACACCGAGGAACGACAGGCCCGCCTCGGCCAGGATCGCGTAGGCGAAGATGAACGACACCTGCACCAGGATCGGCGACATCAGGTTGGGCAGGATGTGGCGCCACAGGATGCGCGAGGTGCGCACGCCCAGGGCACGCACGGCTTCGACGAACAGCAGCTCGCGCACCACCAGCGTCGATGCCCGCACTACCCGCGCCACACGCGGCGTGTAGACCAGCACCAGCGCGAGCACGGTGTTGATGAGCGAGGGCCCGAGGATCGCCACCAGCGCAATGGCCAGCAGGATGTCGGGAAAGGACATCATCGCGTCGACCACGCGCATCAGCGGCGCGTCGAGCCGGCGGAAGAACCCGGCCATCAGGCCCAGCACGGTACCGGCGATGACCGCGCCCAAGGCCGTGAGCGCCGCGATGGCCAGCGAGTAGCGCGCGCCGTGCACGATGCGCGAATACAGGTCGCGGCCCAGTTCGTCGGTACCGAGCAGGTGCTCGGCGCTGGGGGCCTTCAGGCGCTGCAGCACGGCCGTGTCGTTGGGGTCGGCCGAGGCGAACAACGGCGCACCGATGGCCAGCACGGCGATCACCAGCAGCACCAGGGCGGAGACCATCACGATGCGGCGGTGCATCAGCTGGCGGAGCATTCGAGGCATGCGCATCGTTCAGACCTTCACGCGCGGATCGACGACGGCGTACAGCAGGTCGATCGAGAAATTGATGAGCACGTAGATCGCGGCGATCACCAGCAGCGCCCCTTGAATGACGGGGTAGTCGCGCCGCAGCACGGCATTGACGACGAGGTTGCCCACACCCGGCAGGCCGAAGACGGTCTCGGTGATGACGGCGCCGCCGATCATCAGCGCGACCGTCAGGCCCAGCACCGTGACGATGGGCACCAGCGCGTTGCGCAGCGCGTGCTTCAAAACGACGACCTTCTCGCTCAGGCCCTTGGAGCGCGCGGTGCGCACGTAGTCCTCGCCGAGCACGTCCAGCATCGAGGCACGGGTGAAGCGGATGATGAGCGCGGAGTTCAGCAGGCCCAGCACCGTGGCCGGCAGCACCAGCGCGTGCAGGCGCTCGGCAAAGGGCGCATCGGGTGCACCGTAGCCCGACACCGGGAACCAGCCGAACGAGACGGCGAAGATCTGGATCAGCACGATGCCCATCCAGAAGCTCGGGATGCTCGCGCCCAGCATCGCGATGCCGGTGAAGAACTGGTCGACCACGCGCCCGCGAAACACCGCCGAGACGATGCCACAGGGCACGCCGATGAGCGCCGCGATGGCCACGGCCATCAG
>NZ_QXMN01000156.1:0-2124 GCF_003581445.1 Acidovorax cavernicola
GTACCAGGCGCTGCTGGCCACCGAAGGCGTGACGCTGGAGTTCACGCCCGAAGGCATCACGCGGCTCGCGCACACCGCGTTCCACGTCAACGAGAGCACCGAGAACATCGGTGCGCGCCGGCTGTCGACGGTCATGGAGCGGCTGCTCGACGAGATCAGTTTCGACGCCGCCCACCTCTCGGGCCAGACCTTCACCATCGACGCCGCCTATGTCGATGCGCGCCTGCAGACCCTGAGCCAGGACGAAGATTTGTCTCGTTTCATTTTGTGACGTTTTGCGCGCGCAAAGCGCGCTGGCGTTAACGCTTGCATACGCCTGACCGCACTTCGTGTGTGCATCTGCATGCCGGAGGCGGTTGAGGTTTCACATGCAGTGAATTGAGTAAGTGCTTATGGGGCAAGGGTTTTTCCCCAAAAGCGGCTTTCGATTGCGTTCTAAGTCCTTGATTTCATTGCAAATAATTGTCACACCCCCTGTGGCCTGCCGGCGATTTGCTGCTACAGTGGAAAAAAGTGCAATTAAGTGGTGAAACTTGCCATTCCCGGCGGTTTTAAGCGGTGAACGGCAGCAGCCAGTCCAAGGACAATTTATGTTTCAAGGGGCTTCTTCGCTCAGTCTCGATGCGAAGGGTCGGCTTTCGGTGCCGACCCGGCATCGTGACGCCTTGAACGAGATGGCCGAAGGACAGGTCACGATCACCAAACACCCCCACGGCTGTCTCATGCTGTTCCCCCGGCCGCAATGGCTGCTGTTTCGCGACCGCATCGCCCAGTTGCCGATGTCCGCGCAATGGTGGAAGCGGATTTTCCTGGGCAACGCCATGGACGTCGACATGGACGGGACCGGCCGCGTGCTGATCTCGCCCGAACTGCGCCAGGCCGTCGGCCTGACGCGGGACGCCGTGCTGCTGGGAATGGGCAACCACTTCGAGCTTTGGGACAAAGCCACTTATGACGCCCAGGAGGCACAGGCCATGCAGGCCCAGATGCCCGACGTTTTCCAGGATTTTGCTTTCTAAAAAAGGGCGTGCGATTGAACCAGCCCCTCCAACACATTACGGTACTGCTCGACGAGGCGGTGGATGCACTGCTGGGCGCGGCAGGCGAGTCGCCTGCGGGCGAATGGGTAGACGGCACCTTCGGCCGAGGAGGCCATTCCCGGCGCATCCTCGAGCGCCTGGGGCCCGAGGGCCGGCTCCGGGCCTTCGACAAGGACCCCGAGGCCATCCAGGAAGCTGCGCGCATCACCGATGCGCGTTTTTCCATTCAACACGAGGGCTTCAGCCACCTGGCTGATCTGCCCACCGCCAGCGTGCAGGGCGTGCTGATGGATCTGGGCGTGAGCTCGCCCCAGATCGATACGCCCGAGCGTGGCTTCAGCTTCCGTTTCGACGCGCCGCTCGATATGCGCATGGACACCACGCGTGGCCAGAGCGTGGCCGAATGGCTCGCGGACGCGGAAATGCAGCAGATTGCGGAGGTGATACGTGACTATGGCGAAGAACGGTTTGCTGGGCCTATTGCAAAGGCGATTGTTGCGCGGCGCGAGGAAAAAGGCCCTCTCGCAACCACCGGCGAGCTTGCCGAGCTCGTGGCTGGCGCCGTCCGCACGCGTGAGGCGGGCCAGAACCCCGCCACCCGCACATTTCAGGCTCTTCGGATTTTCATCAATGCCGAACTGCAGGAACTCGAGCAGGCGCTAGAAGCCAGCCTGCGCGTGCTCGCGCCCGGCGGCCGGCTGGTGGTGATCAGCTTCCATTCGCTCGAGGACCGCATCGTCAAGCAGTTCATCGCCAAGCATTCGAAAGAGGTGTACGACCGCCGGATGCCGTTCGCGCCGCCGACGCCGATGCGCCTGGTGGCGCTCGACCGCATCAAGCCCAGCGCCGCCGAAGTCGCGGCCAACCCGCGCTCGCGCTCGGCCGTGATGCGCGTCGCCCAGCGCACCGAGGTGCCCGCATGAAACCGGTCGCGCGTCCTGGCCATTCGGGCCGTACCGGTGCACCGGGCGGCCTGGCCGTGCGCGCGCAGAAAGGCCGGCCATGCTGCGCCTGAACCTGATGCTGCTGCTGGCCGTGATGGCGAGCGCCATTTTCCTGGTGCATACGCAGTATGAGTCGCGCC
>NZ_QXMN01000061.1:0-27300 GCF_003581445.1 Acidovorax cavernicola
TCATGTCCATGGTGATCACTCCTCGAACCCCGCCGCTTAAATAAACAGCAGGGTAGGTTGAACACCTGGCTCACTTTTACTTCGGCACTACCTACAAAACTGGCTCAGTTTCCGGTCGGCGCCAACAGACTTGATGGCTGCAATGACCGCGTCGTAGTTCTTGTCCGGCGCGTGCAGGTCGTAAGAAATAAAGTAGCTGCTCATGATTCAAGAATCCGAGTTGATGTGGTTAAAAAAATGCCCCGACACAACCTCGAGAGGCAGTGCCGGGGCGTTTCTCTTTAGCCCGCCGGCGGGAACGGATCGTTCCCGTAGCTGTCGCGCTCACGGATGCGGCCATCGCGTCCGTGGACGAACATCTCGGTTTCCTGGTTCTTGCTGATATCGCGCGCGCGGTCGATCGCTTCCTGCTGAGTCTGGAAGACTTCAGTGACGCGGTCCGAACCGCTCTTGCGCACGGCCCACCCGTCGGAGTGGGGCACAACATGTTGCGTTGCTTTGCTCATTTTGGATTCTGTCCTTTTACTGATGAACTGAATTGCTCTTGATCGAGCGATCTAGCACCCTCAGCTATGTGCTGAGGGGGAAGGACGTGCCATTGCCTGGCGGCTGGCACGTGCAGCAGTCGGGTACTTGACCCGCAGTCAGTTGCGCTAGTTATTGATACGGCATGAACCCTCGCGTTTCCAAGCGATGAGTCATGTCTTTCAGTTCACAGTAGAATCCAAGGCTGTCCACCACGACTGCCATTCAGATTTAGCTGATGCTGATCGACATGCCACCAAGTGCTTACTTTGGTGGAGCAAGGGCCGGGGCCTTCTAGGTTCCGGCCCTTGTTGCATTTTCGGCCCTGCAACTCTTTGGCACTGTACCACAGAGACTGCCAAACCGCTAAGGAGCGTGCCTCTTGCAGGCCACTTACCTGTGGATAACTCAAAAATGTCAGTTATATTGACAAAATAACTGGGGTTTGCTATTATTTGGTTGTGGAAGAGCTGTACGTACGATTCGGCGCAAATGTGCGACAACAACGCCGCGCTCAAAAACTGAGCCAGGAACGGCTCGGTGAGTTGACTGATATGGGGCGGCCGACTGTCGCTGCTATTGAAGCGGGGCGTCAGGCGGTGACTCTTCATCAGGCTGTCGCCTTGAGCAACGTCTTGGCGGTCGGACTGATGGAACTGATAGGGGTAGGCGGTGCGCCGAGCGTCGATGGCTTGGAACAAGTACTCGACGATCACGATTTACGAATTGTTCAGCAACTTCGAGGTGCTTCTTGATTAGATCTCGCTCAGCTATTGAAGATGAGGCGATCGGGGCCCGACAAAAAGCAAAACAGCTCACGATTCCAGTTGACCCAACCGCAGTGGCGGCTGCATACAGCGCGCGTGTTGTCCACGAGAGCTTCACTGACGATCTGTCGGGGGTTCTGGTGCGAAAAGGCGACTTGAACACCATCGCCGTAAATGAAAGCGACAGCCTCGTTCGCAGGCGGTTCACAGTCGCGCACGAGTGCGGTCATTTGATTCTGGGTCACAAAGGCGAAGTCTTTGTCGACAAGCAGGTTGTCAATCGACGTAACACCACATCTTCTCTGGCCATTGATGATCAGGAAATTGAAGCCAATCAGTTTGCAGCGTCACTCTTAATGCCAAGAGCCGAAGTCGTCGAACACCTCGATCAGCTATCCAAGTCTTGTCGTCAGCGTGCGGTGCTCGTTGAATTGATGGCAAGGTCATTTTGTGTCAGCAAGAAGGCCATGGAGTACCGTTTGGTCAACCTTGGCTTGATTGCGTCGCCTGACGACGACTCTTGAGCGATAGGTTCGCATTGGCGGCGCGCCGACGAACAACTAGAGTGCCTCACATCATCGATAGACTTGAGACAGTTGCTCACAGGACGAATGGAGAGTAGGTGCAACCTGTCCTCGGTGTTCTGGCGAAGTGATGATTCGGAGCACGGCACAAGCCAGACTTCGCAGACGATAGAAAGCAGTCGGTCGTCATCTCCTCGGGCAGACCGTCTTTTTTGCATGTTCTCTGAGAAACATGTCCAGAAGATTCTCAGAAAAGATGCGTAACCTGCCGATAGGCTTGATGCAGCTTTTGCATCTACTCTGAGAACCTACAGATCGATGACGTGCCACGGCGCGACACGCCGCGTGTCGCGCTGTGCGCTGCGAATGCGAAGGCGTCCAACGGACGCCTTCTTCGTTTTCACTGTTTGCGTTGCACGAACAGGTTGCGCTTGGCGTCCTCGGGGTACGCGAAGGTGATCTGCCCGTTGCGCACCACGCCCATCACCAGCATGTTGGACGAAATCGCGTCCTTGTCCTTGTCCGAGAACGACTTGTCGTAGGTCGTGACGACGCCGTAGTAGGGGCGCTTGGGCTGCTCGAGCGCGGTCTTGATCGCCGGGCCCTCGAGCTTGCCGTTCGGCACATTGAACATCGCGTGGGCCAGCAGGTAGGTGGCGTCGTAGGCCTGCGCGGCGGCCATCGGGACCGGGATGCGCTTCGCGTTGAATTTGCGCGTGTAGTTGGAAAGGAACGACGAGCGGCGCTCGTTGCTCGGCTCGGCGATGAAGCTCTGCGCCACCAAGGTGCCTTCGGCGGCGTCCCGGGCGCCGTCGATGAACGAAGGGAAGGACAGCGTCCAGGGCCCCACCTGCGGCACCTTCCAACCCAGGGCCTGGCGGCTGCGCGCGATGACGGCGTTTTCGGGGCCCACGGTGTAGCTGAAGATGACATCCGCGCCGGCCGCCTTGGCCTCCGACAGTTCCTTCGTCAGGTCTTTCACGCCGAGCTGGAAGCGGCCCACGTACACGGGCTTGAGATTCCTGGCCGCCAGCGCCTTCTCGACATCCTTCAGGCCCGCCTCGCCATAGCCGGTGGCGTCGTGCAGCACGGCGATCCGTTTCCAGCCGCGCGCCAGCAGGTCGTCGACCACGAAGGGTGCCTGGATGCCGTCCTTGGGCGACGTGCGAAACACGTAGCTCGTGGCGGGCGGGTAGGTCGAGGTCAGCGGCGAGCCGGTGGCGCAGGGCACGATCAGCGGCAACTTCGCGTCATTGAAAACGGACAGCGAATTCATCGCCACGCCGGTGTTGCAGAAGCCAATGGTGGCGACCACCTTTTCGTTCGCGAGGGCCTGGGAGTGCGAGCGACCGATTTCCGGATTGGCCTGGTCGTCCTTGATGACCAATTCGAGTGAGCGGCCGAGATATCCGCCCACGGCATTGATTTCGTCGGTGGCCATCTTCACACCGTTGAGCATGGGCACGCCGAAATCGGCCGAAGGCCCGGTGAAAGGGCCGATGACGCCAATGCGGATCGGCGCGGCGCCAGGCTGCAAGGGCACCTGGGCTGCAGCCTGAATGGACAGGCCCAAACCCAGCAGCAGGAAAGCGAATCGGCAATGGAGAGGCGGCATTTTGAATCGAGCGATTGGAAGGAAGGCCGAGCCTAATTTCTTCGTCGATCCTTCAATAGCTAGGGAATGCCCAGTCAATTGCGCACCAATTTCGTCTTTTGTTGTGAATTCGATTCAGGCAATAGACGTTGAAGCGTCCGCACGCACAGGTGCGAACCCCGGGCTGCGCCGGTCCGATGCGCGCTACCGCCCCGGTTCGCGGGCCCCATCTCAGGGTTTCCGATGAAAAGCTCCCGAAAAGTGTGAATGGCGCCCGTCACACGGGCGTCACCAGCTATGAAAACAATAGCATTCACCTGCACAACGCAGAAGCTTCCTCGTAAACGCTATATCTAGCCCGACTCTTGCTAAGCAAAATTCCTGACGGATTTCCTGTCACGCAAGATCGAGGACACACAGAGCAATGAACCCCAAGCGTTTCCAACGGCCCGTGGCGGCACTGGTTCTGGGCGGCGCATCGGCCGCAGCGGCCTTCCTCGGGGCCGTGTCGCCGGCCCATGCGTTCTCGAACCCGCCGATCCAGGTCGCGCAGGGCATCGAATACATGTGCGGCGGTGCCGCCAAGGGCGAAACCGCCTTCCTGGAAATGGTGGCGCCGCGCTGGGCCGCGACCATCAACTTCCGCGTGAACGACGGCAAGGGCGCGCAGCAGGCCGGCTTCCCGGCCAAGGCGGCCATTCAGGTGCGCCAGAAATACACGGGCCAGACGGTGATGGAAGTGCAGACCCAGGCGCCCTACATGCTCGCGCGGCTCGAACCGGGCGCCTACGACGTCGACGTGACGCTGGGCGGACTCACGCTCACGCAGCAACTGGTCGTGATTGCCGGCATTCCGGCGCGCGCCACGTTCGTCTGGCCGTCGAACTTCGACATGGCCTCGATCGCGCCGCCGCTGCCCCAGGCGCAAGCGCTGGCACAGACCACCGTCGCCCGCTGACGGCCGGACGCGGGCCGCTGCGGTCCGCGCGGTTCGGTTAAGTCTTCCTTAAGTCGTGCGCGGCACAGTGCCTTCCTGCGTGGCCCTTCGCCACCACTGCCCGGAAAGGAAGGCTTCGATGTCTCTCACCACCACCCCCTTGTCCCTGTTCTCGCACGCCCGGCCGGTGGCCGCGGCAACCGGAGCGGCCTTGCTCGTGCTGCTCGGCGGCGCGCTCGCGGCGCAGCCGGCCCAGGCCGCCGTGAACCCGACGATCCACATGACGCACGGCGTCGAGTACATGAGCGGCGGCATCGGCCAGGACGAGGCGCAGCTGATGGAAACCGTGTCGCCGCGCTGGCCCGCGAGCTTCGAATTCGCGATCAAGGACGGCCGCCGCGCCGACTTCGCCGCCGGCGTGCACGTCACGGTGCGCGACAGCCACGGCACGGCGCTGCTCGACAACGTGGTTTCGGGCGGACCGTTCATGGTGGCGCGGCTCGAGCCGGGCCGCTATGAAGTGGAGGCTCGCATCGGCGGCCAGACACTGCGGCAAACGCTGCAGGTGTCGCCGGGTGCGCCCGCCAAGGCCGTCTTCGAATGGCCGGCGGGCACCGACATGGCGTCGGCCGGCACGCGCACGGTGCGATAGACGCGGCGGCATCCCGCCGCGGCCGACACCGAACCGTCACGTCCGCGGCGCCACAACGCCCGCTATCCGGTTGCCTTGCGCTATAGAAAAAATAGCGACCCAGGCAGCCTTCGACGCCTTGAATGCGCGGCATGCGCCTTGCAGATGGCGTGTCCCGGGCGATGCCCGCGTCCCCCAATCCCGATGCCGATCCGTCCCCTGAGCGTCCTGACCGCGCTCCTGCACGTCTATATCGCGCTGCGCCTGCTGCCCGCGCTGGCGTCGCTCACGCCTGCGTGGCCGCTCGTGCTCGTGCTGCTGGCGGTGTCGGCGGTCACGATGCCGCTGCCGTTCGTGTCGCGTCGCCAGAAGGCGGGTGCCGACCGCAAGGCAAGGCCGGCGGGCGAGACGCTGCACTGGATCGGGCTGATCAGCATGGGCTGGTTCTCCTCGCTCTTCGTGCTGACGCTGGTGCGCGACCTCGGCCTGCTGCTGGCCTGGTTGGCAAGCGCAGTGGGCGGCCTGCAGGTGCCCTGGGGCACGGTGGCGCCGTGGAGCGCGCTGGCGGCATTGGCGCTGGCCACGGGCGTGTCGCTGGTCGGCTTCGTCAACGCACGCCGCACGGCCGGCGTGAAGCAGGTCGACGTGCCGATCCGCGGCCTGCCCGCCGCGCTGGCCGGCTTCACGATCGCCCAGCTCAGCGACATCCACGTGGGTCCGACGATCCGCAACGGCTACATCCAGCGCATCGTCGACGCGGTGAACGGGCTCGGCGCCGACGCCATCGCGATCACGGGCGACCTGGTGGACGGCAGCGTGCCCGAGCTGCGCGAGCACATCGCGCCGCTGGCGGGGCTGCGCGCACGCCACGGCACCTTCGTGGTCACGGGCAACCACGAGTACTACGCGGGCGCGCATGCCTGGATCGACGAGCTGCGCCGCCTCGGCCTGACGGTGCTGCTGAACGAGCACGTGGTGCTGCAGACGCGCAACGTGCGCGGCGCGCAGACCGACGAAGAGCTGTTCGAGAGCGCGCTGGTGCTGGCCGGCGTGACCGACTTCACCGCCGGCCACTTCGACGCCGCGCATGCGAGCGATCCGCACCTGGCGCTGTACGACGCGCCGCCGCTCGTTCACACCCGCGTGCTGCTGGCACACCAGCCGCGCAGCGCGCCGGTGGCGGCCGCGGCCGGCTACCAGCTGCAGCTGTCAGGCCACACGCACGGCGGCCAGTTCTTCCCGTGGAACCTGTTCGTGCCGATGCAGCAGCCGTTCACGGCCGGCCTGCACCGGTTGCACGACATGTGGATCTACGTGAGCCGGGGCACCGGCTACTGGGGGCCGCCGAAGCGCTTCGGCGCGCCGTCGGAAATCACGCTGGTGACGCTGGTCCCGGCGCCATCCTGATCTGAAAAAGAAGAAGGGCCGTCAGGCCTGCAGTTCGGCCAGCAGTCGCCGTGCATTCGACGTGGCGGCGGCATGGATCGGCTTCAGGCCTTCGCGCGCGACCCGCGCCGCCACGCCGGAGAACTGACCGGCCGTGCTGGCGCCGCGCGCCGTGGCCTGCACGAACGCGTCACCGTGCGTGGCCGCCTGGGCCGGCGTGAAGCTGCCAGCCAGCGAGAAGAGGGCCGTCGCGCCCTGCAGCCACTGCTGCCACGCACGCTGAGCCAACGACGCCTGGCTGCTGTTCCATTGCTTGACCATCGCCAGGCCCGATTCGCTCGCCGCGGCGAGCTTTTCGTGGCCCATCAGATGAAATTCCGCGAGGTCGGAGGCGCTGGGCGTGAGCCCCGCCCTGGCGATGCGCTCGGTGCGCATGCGGATCACCGCGCCGGACGACAGCAGGGTCTCGTGGGTCTTGAGGGCCAGGTCGACCCATTGCATCAGCGGACTGGCCAGGCGGGCGGTGGTACTGAAGGACGACATGGGAAGAGGGGGGCGTGGGGGAACAGAGGGCCACTATAGGCCTGCGCCGTGTGAATTGTTGCAGTGCAACAATTTCTGACCGTCATTTCGCCGATCCGCTTCCTGGCTGCGGGCAATATTTAACGATTGTTGTGGTTGTTGCCGGCCCCTGCGCGCAGCCGCCGCGCCCGCGCCTCGGTGACGAGGTAGGCCACGAGCGCCACGGCCAGCGGCCCCAGGTAGTAGAGCGCGCGGTAGGCCAGCAGCGCGCCCAGCAGCCGTGTTTCCGGCACCTCGTGCGCCAGCAGCGCCACGAACACCGCCTCCAGCACGCCGAGCCCCGCCGGCACGTGCGTGACGACGCCCGCCACGGCGGCGACCAGCAGCACCGCGAGCACGTGCGGATACCCGACCTCGCCCTGCAGCAGCACCCAGATCACGCCGCCGATGAGCGACCAGTTGACGCACGACATCGCCAGCTGCAGCAAGGCCATCGGCAGCGTCGGCGTGCGCAGCACATGGCCGCGCACGCGCCAGACACGGCCCTCGGACAACGCGCACAGCGCAAGGTACGCGAGCGACACCATCAGCAGCACCGCGCCGAGCATGCGCAGGCCGCCGCCGTCGATCTTCCAGTCGGGCGGCAGCGCCATCGGCCAGAAGCAGAACGCGGCACCGGCCACCACCAGGTAGCCGAGCCAGTTGGTCAGCATGCTGAAGCCCAGCACGCGCGTGATGGTTTCGTTGCCGAGCCCCAGGCGCGAGTACAGCCGGTAGCGGAAGGCCACACCGCCGATCAGCGAGCCGAAGTTGAGGTTGAAGGCGTAGCTGATGAAGGTCACGCCGATCACCGTGCCCGCGCCGAGCCGGTGCTTCGTGAGGTGGCGCCCCAGCAGGTCGTAGGTGCTGTAGAGCGCGAAGCTGGCGGCGGCCAGTGCGCCGGCCGCGAGCAGGGTGGGCGCAGGCAACGCGCGCAGCGCGGCGAACACCTCGGCCCAGTCAATGGTGCGCGCCTGCTTCAGCAGCAGCCAGGCGATGGCGCCGAAGAAGGCCCAGATCGCCACACGCCGCACCCACGGCCACCAGGGCCGGTGGGTGAGCGCGAGCGCCGTGCTCATGCGGCCTCCGTGCGCGCCGAGCCTTCGCTGCCGTCCTGTTCGTCGCGCTTTTTCTGTTGCTGCGCCATGAGGTCGGTCGCCTCGGCCGGCGTCAGCCGCGGCGCATGGCGCGGCAACCGGTTGAGCCACGACGGATACCAGCGCAAGAAGTGAAAGACGAAGAAGCTGCGCACCAGCCGCCAGCCGCTCCATTCGCTGGCCAGGTCTTCCGTGTCGATCTGCTTGCAGCTGTGCTGCATGAGCCGGTCCATGCGCTCCCACAGCACACCGTTGAACGCGGTGTCGCGCACCACCACGTTGGCCTCGAGGTTGAGCGACAGGCTCAGCGGATCGAGGTTGCTCGAGCCCACGGTGCTCCAGCGGTCGTCCATGAGCGCGACCTTGCCGTGCAGCGGGCGGTCGCAGTACTCGTAGATGCGCACGCCCGCGTGCAGCAGGTGGTGGTACAGCATGCCGGCGGCGGTCTTCACGATGGGCATGTCGGGCTCGCCCTGCAGGATCAGGCGCACGTCGACGCCCCGGCGCGCCGCGCGCCGCAGTTCCTTGATGAGCCGGTAGCCCGGAAAGAAGTACGCGTTGGCGATCACGATGCGCTCGCGCGCGGCGCGGATCGCGGCGCGGTAGTGGCGCTCGATGTCGTTGGTGTGACGGCGGTTGTCGCGCGTGACGAAGATCGCGTCGACCTCGCCCGCCGCGGCCTGCTGCTGCGACACGGGCGGCGCCTGCTTCAGCCGGCGCCGGAACCAGCCCGCGCCCTTGCCGCCGAGCGCGATCGCGCGCAGCACGAACTGGTGGATCTCCGCCACGATCGGCCCTGCCAGTTCGACCGCGTAGTCCTGCTTGGCCTTGGGTCCGAAGTCGAGCAGGTGATCGGCCGAATAGTTGATGCCGCCCACGAAGGCGCGCGCGCCGTCGATCACCACGATCTTGCGATGCATGCGGCGGAACACGTTGAGCCGCTGGCCCAGGAAGCGTTGGCCGGGGTCGAACACCCGTACCTTGACGCCGGCGCTGGCAAGGCTTTCGAGGTATTCGTGCGAGAGGTCGGGCGAGCCGAAGCCGTCGATCATCAGGTCGACCTTCACGCCGCGCAGCGCCGCATCACGCATGGCCGCGTGCAGCGCCAGGCCCACCTTGTCCTCGAACAGGATGAAGGTCTCGATGATCACTTCGCGCCGCGCCGCGCCGATGGCCTCGAACACGCGCGGAAAGAACTCCTCGCCGTTCTCCAGCAGTTCGATGCGGTTGCCGGCGGTCCAGTGGCCGGCGCGTTCGTGGGTGTCCTGCATCGTCGCCTCGCCGTTCACAGGTCGATGTCCGCCGCCAGCGGGGCGTGGTCCGACAGATGCGACCAGGGCCGGCGCGGCAGCACCACGGGTGCATGCACGCTCGCGTTGCGCACGTAGATGCGGTCCAGCGGCAGCAGCGGCAGGCGCGCCGGAAAGGTGCGCGCTGCGCGGCCGTGGGCATGCACGAACACTTCGCGCAGCGAGGCGCCTTCGGCGAGCACGTCATGCGCGCGGCCGCGCCAGTCGTTGAAGTCGCCCGCGACGATCAGCGGCGCGTCGGCCGGCACCTCGTCGCGCACGATGTGGCAC
The DNA here is from genome assembly GCF_003581445.1 of Acidovorax cavernicola. Classification (NCBI taxonomy): domain Bacteria; kingdom Pseudomonadati; phylum Pseudomonadota; class Betaproteobacteria; order Burkholderiales; family Comamonadaceae; genus Acidovorax; species Acidovorax cavernicola. The sequence continues at coordinate 9,603 of NZ_QXMN01000061.1, forward strand.
AGGAGTTCCAGCTGCTGCTGCCGATGCGCCTCGGCCAGCCCGAGGTGCGCGCAGATCGCATGCACGTCGACCGTGCGCCCGGGCAGGCGCAGCACGCAGTGCAGCAGGCCGCGCTTCTCGGGGCCGCTCACCGACACATCGTGGTTGCGGAAGTGCACGATCGGAAACTTCGACAACACCGCGTTGCCGTGGTGCCCCTTCGGATACACCGCGTTGCGTCCGTAGGCGAACTGCGGCCACATGGTGTCGGCCAGGAATTCGTAGTGCGGCGCCTCGGGCCAGTTGTTCACCTTGCGCGAATGGCGCGCGTGCGTGCCCATCACTTCCTGCAGGAACACCACGTCGGCGCCCACGGTGCGCACCGCGTCGCGCAGCTCCGGAAGGATGAAGCGGCGGTTGAGCGCCGTGAAGCCCTTGTGGGTGTTCACGGTCATCACCTTGAGCGAGGCCGGTGCGGCAACCACGGCAGCCGCAGCAACAGCGTCAGGCAGCGGAGAAGAAGGGGAAGAGGACATCGGTGCCCTCGTTGTACGTGGCCCCGCGCGCGACGACTGTAGGAACGCGCCACCTTCTTCGGGCGGCTTTCACGCAAGGGCGGCGGGCTCCTACAGGCAGGCCTGCCGCACCCCGACACGGCGCCTGAAACGAGGCTCCTACGGTGGTTTCAAAGCCGACGCCTTCTCACTCACCGATCTCACTGAAACGGCACCGCGCTTTGCTTTTTCCATCTTCCGAAAGGAGCATTCCATGATGACCACCCTGCAACGCCTGACGATCCCCGCCGCGCTGCTCGCCGCCCTGCTGGGCGCCGGCGTCGCCCAGGCCCAGAAGCCGGCGCCCGCCGCGCCGATGGCGGGCGACAGCTCGATGCCCGCCTCGCGTGAAGCCGTGAAGGCCGAGGCCCGCGCACAGAACCGCAACAACGCCAACAGCGTCGTGCCCAAGGGCGAGGCCAGCACCACCGTGAACCACCAGCCCAACGCGATGCCTGCGCCCACTGGCGAGCGCTCGCGCGCGGAGGTTCGCGCCGAGACCCACCACGTGAAGCCGCGCTTCGGTCAGCCGGGTGAACGCCCGGCCGTGCCGACCAACCCGACCGAGAAGACGGGCACGCCGCAGTAACGCTGCACGCGAATGGGCGTGCCCACGAAAAAGCCCGCGACACCTTGAGCGTCGCGGGCTTTTTCTTGCCCTTTCCTGGAGACCGGCCCCTTCAGCCGGTCGCCGGGTCAGCTCTTGGCCGGGGCTGCGCCGTGGTGGCCTTCATGGCCGCCGTGGCCGCGGTGCCCGCGATGGCCGTGGCCGCCGAACTTCGCGGTCTCGGCGTCGAAGGTCTTCTGCTGCTCGGGCGTCAGCGCGGCATAGAAGGTCTTGGTCGCTTCAGCACGCTTGGCGAACATCGCGCTGCGTTCGGCCTGGCGGGCCTGCATGCGTTCCAGGCGCTGCGGCGTGGTCAGCTTGGCGAACTCGGCGCGGTCCATGCGCTGCGGGCGCGCACCGGCCGGCGGCTGGCGGGACTCGGTGAAGCTGGTCCATGCGCCTTCCTGGGCGCTGGTGAGCTTGAGCTTGTCCTTCAATGCCGCCATGCGCTTGGCACGGTGTTCCTTCATCCGCTCCATGCGCTGCGCCGGGTCCATGCGCTTGTGTTGCGCCTTGGGCGCGGCCGTGCCGTCGGCGGGTGCCGTGGCGGCCGTGGGCGCGGCGGTCGACGGGGTGGCGGCCGGCGCTTGAGCGAAGGCGCCCGAGGAGGCGAGGGCGGCCGACCCCAACAGGCTGGCCCAGACGATGCGTTGGCGAAGAGAGATCATGAGACGCGCTTCCTTTCGAAGAAGTCCGCCACCAAAGGGCAGCGGGTGAGACGAAGTGTGGAGCGCCTCTGTAACGCCGCCGTGAGGCGAGCGTTAGCTTGCGTAAAGAAGCATGAACCGCAGCGCGGGTGGGCCACGCGGGGTGTGACTTACTTGGGCCTGGGCGGCTTCAACCCGCGATCAGGCACCTGCAGCTTGCCCGCGCGCAACGCGGCCACCGCCAGCACCACCGCGCGCGCGACATTGCGCACTTCCTCCTGCACGTCGGCATCGGCGTCGAGCGCGTCGTGGCTGGTGGCATAGGGTTCGTAATAGCCGATGTAGCGATCGAGCCGCGCCTGCGCGCCGGCGTCGACCAGGCCCATCCAGTCGAGCCAGTCCGTGAGGTTGCGGCGCAGGCCCTCGGGGCCGGCCACGTCGCCGTGCACCACCACGCCGTAGACACGGCCTTCGAGGTGCTTCGGGTAGCCCCAGCCTTCAAGTTCGAGGGCCTTGGCTTCGTCGGGCTTCTTGCCGTGCGTGCTGGTGGGGTCGGGGTTGCCGCCATCGGCGCACACGAGCCGGTCGATCATGAGCTTCATCGGACTCGCGGCCTGGTACCAGTGCGTGGGCGTGAGCAGGATCACGCCGTGCGCAGCCACCCAGCGTTCATAGATCTCGTTCATCCAGTCGCCGGTCTGGCGCAACGCGTGGTTGGGGTAGCAGCTGCAGGGCCAGTGGCACAGCGGCATCGCGGTGGAGACGCAGCCCTTGCACGGATGGATGTGGCGCCCGTAGTCCGAGGTGAGCCGGCTCAGGTCGAGCACGTCGACCTCGATGCCACCGCCTTCGAGCACCTCGCGCGCGCACTGCGTGAGGCGCCAGGTCTTGGAGATCTCGCCGGGGCAGGTGCCGTCGTTGCGCGGCGAGCCGTTGACGAGCAGCACGCGCGAACGGGTTTCGGGCCGGCCCCAGGCGTCCTGCGCCGCGTCGATGCGCGCGCGGGCATCGAGCCAGTCGACCGAGAGTTCGTAGTCGGGGTCCGCATAGCCAGGACCTGCGCGACGCGTCACGGGCGCCTTGCGGCCCTCGTCGTACGCTTGCCAGGCGATGTCCTCGAGGCGTTGCAGCGCACCGGCTTCGGCCCGGAACGCCGGGTCGTGGAAGCTCTGCATGAAGCGGTCGTGGAACTCGGCGCGCTGCAGCATCGGCGGCGCCTGTCCCTTGCGTATCGTGGGAGGCATGACCGCAATCTAGGCGGCGTAGCGGCCCACGCGACCCGAACGTGGCGCCGTCTTTCGGTAGGCGGGCGACTACAGCCAGGAAAAGAGCGACAGGCTCAGCCGAGCTTGCCGTTCTGGAAGTCGTGCACCGCCTGCTTGATCTGCTCCTGCGTGTTCATCACAAAGGGGCCGTACTGCGCGATGGGTTCGTTCAGCGGCTTGCCCGCGATCAGCAGCGCGCGCGCCGGGCTGTGGTTGGTGGCACCGGCGCGCAGCACCGCGCCGTCGCTGCCGGGGTCGTTCGCGAGGATGGCCATGCGCCGCGTCGGCACCTCGCTGCCCGCGATCCACAGCGATTCGCGGAACACGTAGACCAGCGCGTTGTGCCCCGGCGGCAGCGGTTGCGCGAACTCGGCGCCGGGCGGCAGCGTGATGTCCAGGTACAGCGGCTCGGTGTGCGCGCGCTGCTCCGCGCCTGCGATGCCGTGGCTCACGCCCGCGATCACTCGCACGTGCGCGCCACTGGCAGTGGTGAATTCAGGGATCTCGCTGCTCTGGATGTCGCGGTACCAGGGCTCGCGCATCTTGTCCCTGGCGGGCAGGTTGAGCCAGAGCTGGAAGCCTTCCATCAGGCCTTTCTCCTGCTCGGGCAGCTCGCTGTGCACGAGGCCGCGGCCGGCCGTCATCCACTGCACGCCGCCGTTCTCGAGCAGGCCTTCGTGGCCCGCGCTGTCGCGGTGGCGCATGCGCCCGGCAATCATGTAGGTGACGGTTTCGAAGCCCCGGTGCGGGTGGTTCGGAAAGCCGCCGATGTAGTCGCCCGGGTTGTCGCTGCCGAAGGCATCGAGCATCAGGTACGGGTCGAGGCGCTTTTGCAGCGGCTGCTGCAGCACGCGGGTGAGTTTGACGCCGTCGCCGTCACTGGTGGAAACACCGGCCACGATGTGGTCGATGCCGCGCGGGGTGGCGACGGGATCGGTGGGGTGGTGGTGGGCGTGGACGTTCGTCATGCGCCCATGGTGGCACCAAAGCCCCGACCGCGCCACCCGTGGGGGCGTCCACTGCAATGAGGCTGTTCAGCTCAACCAGGCCACTGCTGGCGCTGCCAGTAGCGGTACTGCCAGCGCGTTTCGAAGCCCGCGCGTCTGTAAAGAGCCAACGCAGGCTGGTTCTGCGCATCCACCTGCAGGAACACGCGCTCGAAGCCGCGCGCCAGCGCTGCCTGCGCCAGCCCGGCGAGCACGCGCCCGGCCAGGCCGCGTCCGCGCTGCGATTGCTCGGTGCGCATGCCGTGGACGCTGGCCCAGCCGTGGCCGAAGGCCATCGCTCCCGCCGCCACGGTGCTGCCGTTCTCGCGCACGCTCGCAAAAAGCGAGCCCGTGGCGCGTGCCAGCGAGCGCACGCGGTGCACGCCATCGACCGGGTCGAAGCCTTCGCCAAGGAACAGCGCGGCCCAGGCCGGATCGGGCGACGCATCGACATCGGCCACCCGGACATCCGCCGCGACGAGGTCGCGCATGCGCCGTGCCGATCCGGTCTGCACGCAGGTCGGGTTGTCATCGACGTAGTGCCGCCGCGCCAGTTCGGCGCGCAGCGTGTCGAAGCACGGAGCGTCGGCCAGCCGCAGCGCGGGCGCGACCTGGCGGCTGTCGCAGCGGTCCTCGATGCGGTCGAGCGTGGCGGGTTCGACCTCGCCGCGATGCAGCGGCACGGCGGAGCGGGCGCGCTTGACGGTGCCGCGGTCGAAAGGCAGCAGCCAGCCGTCGAGTTCCTCGCAGGCTTCGGGCGCCACCGCGGCGACGGTGGCGCGCTCGATGGCTTCGATGTCGTGCGCACCGAGGCTCATTGCACAGCCTCCGGTGGCGCGTACTTCGCTGCCGCCACGCTCTTGAGCAGCGCCTCGCGCTGGTTGCGGCTGATGCCGCGCACGCTCTCGGCCACCCACTTGGTGCGGTCGGGGTCGATCTGGCCGTCGCGCCGCCATTGCTCGAGCACGGCCTGCGGCTTGTGCAGCATGGCCGCGAGCCAGACCGCCTGCGTGGGTTCGAGCGTGCGCGCGCTGCGCTTGAAGTAGCGCCGCGCGGCGGCCTCACCGCCGCAGAGGTTGCCGCCCCAGGGCGCGTTGTCGAGGTACAGCTGCAGGATGCGGGCCTTGCCCAGCGTCTGCTCCATCTCGACCGCGTAGAGCAGCTCGCGCAGCTTGCGCTCGGCCGTGCGGTCGCTGCCCGTGACGAGCAGCTTGGCCAGCTGCTGCGTGAGCGTGCTGCCGCCGCGCCGGGCCTGGCCGGGCTTCTGGTTGTGGTCGATCGAGGCGAGGATTTCGGTCAGGTCGTAGCCGGCATGGCTGAAGAAACGCTGGTCTTCCGCCGCGATGACGGCACGCGCCAGCCAGCTGTCGTTGGCCAGCTTGGCCGACGGGCCGCAGCTGGTGCGCGCGCCCAGCATGGCTTCGGTGCCCAGGCCTTCGACCGTGAACTGGCTGATGGTCGGCTGCACCGCGAAGGTGGCTTCAGGCAGCAGCAATTGCGCCTGCAGCGCCAGCGTGCCGCCGATACGGGCGCGCTGCAGCTCGGGCAGCGTCGGCACCAGCACCGCATACCAGCGGGCGATGGGCGCGTCCTGCACGCGGGCGTCGAGTTGCAGGTTCTTCGGCGTGAGGCGGCCGGTCCAGCTGCCCTGGAGCAGGGCATTGCTGTCGGCCGCCTGGGGTGTGGCCTCGAAGGTGCCGGCGAGCGTGTTGCCGTCGCGCCGCACGGTGGCGACCAGCCGCTCGACCTTGATCGGCTGCGTGCCGAGCGCCGGCACGTCGGCGCTGCACGGCGCGCAGCGCATCTGCTGCTGGCCGGTCTTTTCGTTCCAGGTGAAATGCACGGTGCCGAAGCGGGTGTCGATCGCATGGCCGTCCAGCCGCGGCGCGAACCACGACGAGGTGGCCAGCCGCACGGCGGTGGGCACGCCGACCTCGAAGTCGAGCGGGCCGACCTTGACCGTGGTGCTCCACTCGCCCGCCGCCGGCGCGAGGGCGATCCTGGCGATCAGGAAGATGGCCACCAGGGCTGTCAGGACAAGGGCCAGCAGCCCGTAAAGCACGAATCTCAGGGTCTTCTTCACAAACGCGTTCTCATCACATCGGTCTTGCCACGGTGACAGCTTGCCATGGACCGTGCGACTGGCCGCTGGCCGCCGCCCAGTACCAGGCTGAAGTGTCGGTGAAAGCCGTGCCCTGGGCATCGACGATGCGCTCGCAGACGCGGAAATTTGCCGTACCGTGCCGTTGCGCCACAAAACAGCGCCACAGCCGCTCCTGCGCGTCGCGTTCCAGCCGCGCCTGCTCGATGCGATAGCCCAGCGCGCGGTAGCAGTCGGCGGCCGGATGCAGCATGCGCGTGGGCCGGTTCACGGCGCGCATCACCAGCGTCTGGTGGCCGTCGGTCATGCGGCCGATGGCGCCCGGGAAGCGGTCGGCAAAGCGCTGCTCCACCTCGCTGAGCGCCAGCGGGCGCAGCGGCACGCCGTCCCACTGGCTCGGCCATTCGTGGGAAGCCACCGCATCAGCTTCGGCGGCGGGTGCGCGCAGCGCCTCCGCGGCGGACCACAGCACGCACAGCAGCATCGCCAGTGCGAACGCGCTCTTGTGGCCCACGCGGTTGATGAAATGGTTGGCGAACCAGCGCTCAACGAACGGTATCGACACGGCGGCCTCCTTCGGTGGTGATCAGCCCGGCGATCGCCGGAAGTTGCACGCTGCGCGCCGGCACCATGAGCCGGGCGATGGCGCCGCACACGGCGGCCAGCAGCACGAGCCCCAGTGCGTTGTGCGCCCACGGCGCGAGCGCGTGGCCCGCGCCTTCGCAGGCGATCAGCACGCTGTTGCGCACGATGTTGCCGGCCAACACCAGCAGGCCGACGGCCGGCAGGCGGCGCAGGAAGGCCTGGTCGCTGCGCCGTGCCCACAGCGCGACCGCGCAGGCCGTGAAGTAACCCAGCCACACCATCTGCACGCCCGAGCAGGGCGCATCGACGATCACGAGGCGGCCATCGACCATCAACGTGGCGCCTTCGCGCGCCACCTCGAAGCCCGGTGCGAGCAACCAGCGGCTGGCCTCGGCGGTCACCACGCGCAGCGGATAGCCGGCGTAGAACTGCAGCGACGACAGCAGCGGCAGCGCCAGCACCGACAGCCCTGCCACCGGCAGCGCCGCCACGCCGCGCGGCAGGAAGGCCAGCAGCCCGGCCGCGAGCGACAGCACCGCCACCAGGCCCGAAGCCAGCGGCGGCAGTGCGGGCAGGCCGCCCAGGCCCGTGCGCAGCAGCGTGGCAAGCACGGTGCCCAGGCCCGCCAGCGCGAGCCAGCCGAGACGCGGCGAGGCGCGCAGCTCGCGCCGGCACTGCCAGGCGAGCGCGGCCAGTGCGACCAGCGCGACGAGGCCCAGCGGATCGTCGGAGCCGTCCTGCAGGCGGCGGGCCATCCAGACCCAGGTGGGAGCGAGCGCAGCGCACTGGAGTGCGAGCCAGCCGAAGGCCGGCGTGCGGTCGATGCGGATGGCCCAGTCCACGACGCGCGGATGGTGATGGGCCAAGGTTGCCAAAGACATGGTCGTGCGTCCTGTTCAGGAGGTGAAGCGGCGCGGATCGCTGCGACGTACGCGGCGGCGCAGCATGGCCAGCATCGACAGCACCACGGCGATGGCGCCCAGCGTTTCCGGCTCCGGCGTGCTCGGCACTTCGGCGCCCAAGGCCAGGTCGCTCACGCCCTGAGGCATGGGCAGCGGCTGGTTCACGTCCGCGCTGTTCTGCGGTGCGACGTTGCGCACCACCTTATCCACCGCGATGAAGCTGGTGTATTGCGTGAGCAGGCTGTACTTCAGGCCCAGCTCGGTGATGCGGTCCTTGAAGGCGGCGCTGCCTTCGAGCGCCTCCTGATCGCTCAGGCTCTGGATGCGGTGGCGCGCCCACAGGGTGCGCAGCGCGGCGGTGTCCTGGCGCGTCTGCGGCGTGATGCGCACTTCCTCGCGGTACGGGCCGCTGGCGCTCTCGCCTTCGATGATCACGCGACCTTTCGCCTCACCGCGCCATTTGCCGAACACGATCACCGGTCGCTCGCCCAGCACGTCGGGCAGCACCTGCGGCTCCACGTCGTACACGTCGAGGCCGCCGAAAGTGGCCTTCACGCTGGTGAGCACCGGCGACTCCACCATGCGGCGGAAGCGCGCGGCCTGCTCGGGTGCCTGCACCGGGTCGGTGATGATGAAGGGCTCGCCCATGCCGGCGCGCGCAATGCCTTCCATGAGGCTGCGGTTCACCGAGGAGCCGATGCCGAAGGCGAACACGTTGGCCTTGGAGAGGTTGTTGCGCACCAGCTCGAAGGCCTCGCGCTCGACCGTCACGTAGCCGTCGGTCACCACCACCACGGTGCGCGACACGTTCGGGGCCTTGGGTTCGGCATACACGCGCTTGAGCGCGGGGATCAGCTCGGTGCTGCCGCTGCCGCTGTAGTTCCTGATGGTGGCGAGCGCCTGCTCGATGTTGGCGCGTGTGGCCGGCACCGACTGCGGCGACAGCATCTTGTTGCTGCCCGAGAACAGCAGCACGTTGAAGGTGTCGCTGGGGCGCAGGCCGCCGATCAGGCGTTCGAGCACGGTCTTGGCGGTGTCGAGCGGAAAGCCGTGCATCGAACCCGAGATGTCGACCACGAAGATGTAGTCGCGCGGCGAGATGGCGCTGGCGGCCACGGCCTTGGGCGGCTCGACCATGGCGAGGAAGAAGTTCTCGGCGTTCTCTCCGTGGCCCTTGTAGAGCATCAGGCCTGACTCGATCTTCTCGCCCGCCAGGCGGTAGTCGAGCACGAAGTCGCGGTTGTCGGCAGGACGGCCGTCGGCGCCCAGCGTGATGTCGGCGTGCTGGTCTTCGTCGCGCTTCTTCACGTCGATCGTGTGCGTGGCGGAGCGGATCTCCTTCAGACCCATCGGCGTGTCGATGCTCGCCGTGAGCTTGAAGCTCGTGCCGGGCGCCACGCCGGCGCGCAACGTGGGCTGCGCCACCCACTTGGCTTGCGCGTTCTCCGATTGCGGCGAGTTGTAGCGTGGCCCGACCACGGTCGGGAACACGAACTGGTAGTTGCCCGACTGCGGCACCAGCAGCTCGGTGTAGCGCAGCTCCACCTTCACGTCGTCGCCCGGCAGGATGTTGGCGACGTTCATCTGGAACACGTTGGGCAGGTGCTGCTCGAGCAGCGCGGCGGTCTTGCCTTCCTTCTTGGCGGTGTCGTATTCGATCTTCGCCTGCTGCTTCTCGCGGATCTGCGCCGTGATGAGTCGGTCGGCCAGGCGCACGTTGAGGCCGCTCACCGCCGCCTTGGTGGAGCCGGGGAACACGTACTTCGCCTCGATGGCGCGCTGGCCTTCGTTGCGGTAGGTCTGCGTGACCGTGACATCGGCGATCACGCCCGAGATCTTCACGGCGACCTCCGTGCCCTTGAGCGGCAGGCGGTCGACCGAGGGGTCGTCGCTCTTGACGAAGAAATACGGGCTCTCGGTCTTCAGGCGCGGACCGGCGGGCGCGTCCTGCGCGTGCACCGGACGGGCGCCCATGGCGATGAAACCCACGGTCGCCAGGCTCACGGTGGCGAGCCAGAGCCAACGGCCGGGGCGTGGGGTGGTGGGGGTGTCCATGGCGGGTGTCCTTCTGCGTGCGAACTTGCACGGCCCTCACTGTCGTGAGCCTGCGAGAAGGCAGTTGGAAGGCGCCTTGAAGTCGCCACGGCCAGCGCCGCCACTGTGTGAAGTCTGTGTGAAGTGCGCCGCGCGGCGGCTTCATACGGCCTTCGGATCGCGCGCGGACCATCGGCGCCTCATCACGAAAAACCCGGAAAAGAGGGGAGAAACCCATGCTTCAACTGTTGAAGGCCCTGCAGAGCTCGGTGCTGGTCAAGGTGGCCGGCCTGTGCTTCCTGCTGCTGGTGCTGTGCATTCCGCTGGCGCGGATCGACGACCTCAACCGCGCCCGCGGCGAGAGCCAGCAGGAGGCCGCGCGCGAACTCGCCGACTCCTATGCCGGACCGCAGACGATGGTCGGCCCGGTGCTGCTGGTGCCTTATGTGGAGCGCTGGACGGAGCTGGTGCGCGACGCACAGGGCAAGGTGATCGGCCAGGCCGCGCAGCGCAAGGACATGACGCATGTCGTGTTTCCCGACAAGCTGCACATCGAGGGCAACATGGCGCCGCAGGAGCGCTACCGCGGCATCTTCCGCATTCCGTTCTACACGCTGAACGCCGCGCTCGGCGGCGGCTTCGCCGCCTTCGATCCGAAGAACGTGCAGCACAGCGAGACCGCCTCGACCCTCGAGTTCCAGACCCCGATGCTGGCCTTCCACGTGAGTGACCTGCGCGGCCTCGACGGCTCGCCCGTGCTGAGCGTGAACGGCGAAGCGCTGCGCTTTCGCCAGCGCGTGCCGGCACTGCCCGACGACGCGGCCTATGCCGACGGCATTCACGCGCCGCTCGGCGGCGCCGCGCTCGCGGCATGGCAATCGGGCAAGCCGCTGGCCTTCGACATGAAGCTGTCGCTGGTCGGCCAGGACACGCTCTCGATGGTGCCGATCGCCGAAGAAACCACCGCGCACCTGAGTTCGCCGTGGGCACACCCCAGCTTCGGCGGGCGCTTCCTGGCGATACAGCGCCAGGTGACGCCGAAGGGCTTCGATGCGCAGTGGCGCGTGTCCTCGCTCGTGACCACGGCGCGCGAGCAGGTGCGCGCCGGCCTCGCGGGCGGCAGCAGCGAGGCCGCCGAGGCGAGTGCCGTCGTCCGCAAGGCGGCCCCGGGCCCGCGCGTCTCGGGCCCGCTGCAGACCTTCGATGTGTCGCTCGCGCAGCCGGTCAATGTGTATTCGATGAGCACACGGGCCGGCAAGTACGGCGCGCTCTTCATCGGCCTGGTGCTGATGGCGGCCTTCATGTTCGAGCTGTTCCGCAAGCTGCGCCTGCACCCGGTGCAGTACGGGCTGGTGGGCCTGTCGATCGCGCTGTTCTTCCTGCTGCTGCTCGCGCTGTCGGAAAAATTCGCTTTCCACTTCGCGTACGCAGGCGCGGCCGCTGCGAGCGTGGCCCTGCTGGCGGTGTACTTCAGCGCGGTGCTCGGCGGCTGGCAGCGCGGCCTGTCTTTCGCCGCCTTCGTGGCGTTGCTGTATGGCGCGCTGTACGGCCTGCTGGCCTCGGAAAGCAATGCGCTGCTGCTGGGCGCACTGCTGATCTTCGGCATGCTGGCCGCGCTGATGCTGGTGACGCGCAAGGTCGACTGGTATGCGCTGTCGCGCCGCAACGAGGCAACACCGACCTCAGCGCCCGCCGCGGTGGCGCCGGTGGACGCATGAAGCTGCTGCGTGCAGTCCCCGGCGCGCTCGGCTGGCTGGTGCTGGCCGTGCTGTGCGCCTGGGCCTGGCATCTGAAGGACCCGCACCTGCGCTTCCTGCGCGAGGAGGAGTTGCCGCTGCTGCTCGCCGCGCTGTGCGCCAGTGCCGCGATCGCCTGGCGCAGCGCGCGTGGCACACGCCGTGTGGTGGCGCTGGCCCTGACGGTGGGCGCGATGCTCACGGCGCTCGGCCACGAATGGGCCTCGCACCAGCACCGCCTGGAAGTGAACGCGGCTTCGGGCCCGATGGCGCAGGCGCTGGGCGCGCGCTTCATCGTCGGCTACGACGATGCGAACGATCTGCGCGAGCTGGCCCGCCGCGGCCTGATCGGCGGCATCTTCGTCACCGGCCGCAATGTGAAGGGACGCAGTGCCGACACCCTGCGCGCAGAGATCGCCAGCCTGCAGGCCCTGCGGCAGGCAGCGGGCCTGCCACCGCTGGTGGTGGCGACCGACCAGGAAGGCGGCGGCGTGTCGCGCCTGTCGCCGATGGTGGCGCACCAGCCGGCGCTCGCCACCCTGCTGGACGACGACGTGCCCGGACACGAACTGTTGCAACGTGCCCGCGCCTATGGCGCACAGCAGGGACAGGCGCTCGCGGCACTGGGCATCACCCTGAACTTCAGCCCCGTGGTCGACCTGCGCCCAGGGCGTGCACCGGGCCGCTGGGACCTGCACACCCGCATCGAGGAACGCGCCATTTCGAGCGACCCGGAGGTCACGGCGCAGGTGGCGCTCGCTTACGAGCAAGGCCTTGAATCTGCTGGCGTGCGCGGCACGCTCAAGCACTTTCCCGGCCTGGCCGGCGTGACCGAGGACACGCACCACATGGGCGCCGAACTGCGCACGCCCGTGGCCCGGCTCGCCGTGCACGACTGGAAGCCGTTTCAAGACGTGTCGAAACATTCGGATGCGGCCATCATGCTGGGCCATGTCATCCTTTGGGAACTCGACGCACACGCGCCGGTCTCTTTCTCACGCAAAATCGTGCAGCAGGTGATCCGAGGCGAATGGGGCTTTCAGGGCCTGCTCGTCACCGACGACCTCACGATGGGCGGGGCCTACAACCGAGGTCTTTGCAACGCCACCCTGGGCGCACTCGACGCCGGGGTGGACCTGCTGCTCATCGCCTACGACCACGACAAGTATTTCGATGCCATGCACTGCGCGCTGGAAGGCGTGCGGCGCGGCGCGCTCGACCCCCGGGTGGTGGAACGCCCGCGCGCGCCACGGCTCCAACCTCTTCGCTAGCCTCTGGCCCCCTCCCCATGTCCCAAGAACCTCGTTCCTCCCAACCCGCCAGTGCGCTGCGCCAGCTCCCCTGGAAACGCATCGCCGGCTGGAGCGCCATCGTGGCCGGTGCCGGCGCCGTGGCACTGCTGGGCGCCGCCATCGTGGGGGTGGTCGCCATCTACCCGAAGCTGCCCGACATCTCGGAGCTTTCCGACTACCGGCCCAAGCTGCCGCTGCGCGTGTACACGGCCGAAGGCTCGCTGATCGGCGAGTTCGGCGAGGAGCGCCGCAACCTCACGCCCTTCGCCAACATTCCGAAGGTCATGAAGGACGCCGTGCTGGCCGTGGAAGACGCGCGCTTCTACGACCACGGCGGCGTGGACTACAAGGGCTTCGCGCGCGCGGCCGTGGCCAGCTTCAAGGGCGGGCGCAAGCAGGGCGCCTCGACCATCACGATGCAGGTGGCGCGCAACGTCTACCTGAGCTCCGAACGCACGCTGAGCCGCAAGGCGTCGGAGATCGTGCTGGCCTTCCGGCTCGAGCAGCAGCTCACGAAAGACCAGATCCTGGAGATCTACCTGAACCAGATCTACCTGGGCAACCGCGCCTACGGTTTTGCCGCCGCCTCCGAGGCCTACTTCGGCAAGCCGCTGCAGCAGGTGACGATCGCCGAGGCCGCCATGCTCGCCGGCCTGCCGAAGGCGCCCGGCGCCAACAACCCCGTGGCCAACCCGCGCCGCGCGCGGGCGCGCCAGCTGTACGTGATCGACCGCATGCAGGAAACCGGCTTCATCACCGCCGAGCAGGCCGCCGAAGCCAAGAAGGAAGAACTGCACCTGCGCGATGCCGCCGATCCGAACCGCCTGCACGCCGAGTACGTGGCCGAGACGGTGCGTCAGATGATGTACGCGCAGTACGGCGACAGCATCTACACCAGCGGCATGAAGGTCTACACCTCGCTGGTCGCGGCCGACCAGGCGGCGGCGTACAAGTCGCTGCGCAAGGGCATCATGGATTACGAGCGCCGTCAGGTGTACCGCGGCCCCGAGAAGTTCGTCGACCTGCCGGCCAGCGGCCAGAAGGAGATCGACGAGGCCGTCGACGAAGCGCTGGCCGAGCACCCCGACAACGGCGACGTGATCGCGGCCGTGGTGCTGGAGGCCAGTGCCAAGGAAGTGACCGCCGTGCGCGCCAACGGCGAAGCGGTCGAGATCTCGGGCGAGGGCCTCAAGCCCGCGCAGTCCGGGCTGGCCGCGAAGGCGCCACCGAACATCAAGATCCGCCGCGGCGCCGTGATCCGCGTCGCGAAGACGCCGAAGAACACCTGGGAAATCACGCAGCTGCCCGAAGTGGAAGGTGCCTTCATCGGCATGGACCCGCGCACCGGCGCCATCACCGCACTGGTCGGCGGCTTCGACTTCGGCAAGAACAAGTTCAACCACGTGTCGCAGGCCTGGCGCCAGCCGGGCTCGAGCTTCAAGCCGTTCATCTATTCGGCCGCGCTCGAAAAGGGCTTCACGCCCGCCACCGTGGTGAACGACGCGCCGCTGGTGTTTGATGCCGCCGCCAACGGCGGCCAGCCCTGGGACCCGAAGAACTTCGACGGCACCTTCGAAGGCCCGATGCCGCTGCGCAACGCGCTCATGAAGTCGAAGAACCTGGTCACGCTGCGCGTGCTGCAGTCGATCGGCGCGCCCTACGCGCAGGACTGGGTCACCAAGTTCGGCTTCGACAAAGAGAAACACCCGGCCAACCTGCCGATGGGCCTGGGCGCCGGCTCGGTCACGCCGATGCAGATGGCGGTGGGCTATTCGGTGTTCGCCAACGGCGGCTACCGTGTGAACCCCTACCTCGTGACCCGCGTGACCGACCTCAAGGACAAGGTGCTGATGGAAACCGAGCCCCCGGTGCTCGACGAAAGCCGCCGCGCCATTCCCGCACGCAACGCCTTCATCATGGAATCGCTGCTGCAGAGCGTGGTCAAAGGCGGCTCCGGCTTCAAGGCCTACCAGGCGCTCAAGCGCGACGACCTCTTCGGCAAGACCGGTACCACCAACGACTCCTTCGACACCTGGTTCGCGGGCTTCCAGCCGACGCGCGTGGGCATCGCCTGGGTCGGCTACGACACGCCGCGTCAGCTCGGCGTGCGCGGCGAGACCGGCGGCAGCCTGAGCCTGCCGATCTGGATCGGCTACATGCAGTCGGCGCTGCGCGGCGTGCCCGTGACCCTGCCGGCCGAACCGCCCGGCGTGGTCAGCATCGACGGCGAGTGGTACTTCGACGACTTCACGCCGGGCCACAACGTGGCGAGCCTGGGCCTGGAAAGTGCCGAGCAACCGATCCAGCCGGTGGAGGTGCTGACGGGCGCGCCGATCGGTGCACCGCCGCCGCCGGAGGAGCGCAACCGAATCCTCGATTTCTTCCGCTAGCAAGCAGCGAGATTCATCCAAAGACGCGGGGGACGCGCGGTGCCTACACTCGGTGCCGCGGCCCCCGCTTCTTTTTTGTCTCTCTCCCTTTTTTCGCATCCATGGAATTCCTCACCCTGGTGGCACTGGTTGCCGCCGGCTTCTACATCCTCAAGTCCAAGGAACAGCGCCAGCGCATCGCGCTGCTCGGTCGCCATCTGGGCCGCTACCAGATCGAAAAACTGATGGAGAGCCTGACGCAGGGCTACCTGCGCTGCCTCGGTGAAGACGACGCCGAGCGCCGCCAGCAGATCTGGCACCTGCTCGATGCCACGGAGGAAAAACTCGCCGGCCAGTTCCAGACCTTCGCCGCCGACCTGGCGCGCGAACCCGAAGCCGACACGCGCGTGAGCCGCCTGCCGGTGGCCTTGCCGTTCGCCACCACGCTGTTCCCGTCCGCGAGCTTCGACCTGCGCGAAGCGCTGCGCATCCACGCGCGCGGCATCGCGGGCGTGGCGAAGAACGCCGAAGGCCGCTCGCCGAAATCGAAGGCCTTCACGATGTCGGCCGAGCTGTTCCTGATGCAGCACACCTGCCACTGGTTCTGCAAATCGAAGGCCGTCGCGTCGGCGCGCATGCTGGCGCGGCACCAGACCTCGTACGAGCAACTGCTCGAGGCGGTGAGCCCCGAGACGCGCGAGGCGTATCGCACACTGACGGGTCAGTGATTCGGCCGGATATTCGGTCGGTGGTGCGCTGACAGCAGCGGCAGCGTGAGCGTCGCCACCGCACCGCCGCGCGTCGCATTGCCCAGGTCGACGCGGCCCCGGTGCAGCGTCGCGATCTCCTTCACGAACGCCAGGCCGAGCCCCGTGCTCTTCTTCTGGCTGTGCGGGCGAGCGAGCGAATAGAACTTCTGGAAGACCTTGTCCTGCGCGTAGTCCGGAATGCCCGGGCCGTGGTCGCGCACGTTGACGCGCGCCAGCCGCGAGGTGGTTTCCAGCGTCAGCAGCACCTCGCTGTCGGGCGGTGAAAAGTCGAGGGCGTTGTCGAGCAGGTTGCTGATCGCACGGCGCAGCAGGAAGGCATCGCCTTCGACGCGCGCGGGTTCGCGGATGTTCACGATCAGGCGGATGCCACGCCGGGATGCGGCGGGCTGCGCGCTCGCGGCAATGTCCTCGATCAGCGGGCCCAGTGCCACTGGTTCGGTGCGGTCGAGCGCGCGCCGCGTTTCGAGGGCGGTGAGCTCCATCATGCGGTCGACGATTTCCTGGATGCGCTGGGTCTCGCGTTCGATGTTCTTCAGGAAACGCTCGCGCTGGTCGTGCGGCATCTGCGGTTCCTGCAGCAGCTCGGCCGCGCCGCGAATCGCCGAGAGCGGGCTCTTCACTTCGTGCGTGAAGGTCTGCACATAGTCGGCCACGTAGTTGCGTCCGGTGAGCGCGTCGCGCATTTCGCCGAAGCCGGTGCGCACCGCATCGACCGCGCGCCGCGCCATGCGCGACAGGCTCAGGCTGCCCACGCGGTTCTGGGCGCGCACCCACGTCCAGTAGTCGCGGATCAGGCCGAAGGGCCGCACCAGCCAGACCGAGACGATCAAGGTGAGCAGCAGCAGCGCCAGCGCCGAACCCACGCCGACCCAGATGGTGCGCACGCGCGCGTCCTCGACGAACTGGCCGAAGCTTTGCACCGGCTTGCCGACGCTGACCACGCCGACGATTTCGTCGTTCCAGCGGATCGGCGCACCGACGTACATCACCGAGGTGCGCGGGTCGCCATCGACGTCGCGCGAGGTGCGCGCGCCGTAGAGCCCGCCGAGCGTGCGCTTCACGTCGCTCCACTGCGAGTAGTCGTTGCCCAGGTGACGGCCGAGCGAATCGAACATCACGCGGCCGGTGCGGTCGGTGACGTACACGCGCAGCTCGACCCGGCTCTTGTGCAGGTTGTAGATCTGGGCCGAGAACTCGCGCGTGTAGACGCTGCGAAAGAGCGGCTCCAGCCGCGCCGTGTTGATGGCACCCGCGATCACGTCCTGCTCGACCAGGCTGGCCATGAGCTGCGAGGTCTCGACCAGCGATTCTTCGGCCGATTCGCGGTAGCGCGGGTCGATGTCGGACACGACGCGGTACAGCAGGAAGGCGATGCCCGCCGTGTAGATCAGCAGGATGCCGATGAAGATCCGCGTCCTGCGGGTCACGGAGTACTCCCCCAGGCTTCGCGCACTTCGTGTCGCTTCTCCTTCCCCCTCGCCGGGGGCAATGCCTGCGGCCCGGCAGAGCCGGTTCCGCGGCATTCCGCGAAAGGGGGGGCCAGCGTCATGCCCTTGATGGCAGTTCTTCGTTCAGGGCGTAGCCCGTGCCGCGCAGCGTGCGGATCGGCTCGATCTCGGGCGCGATGGTCTTGAGCTTGGCGCGCAGCGTCTTGATGTGCGCGTCGACCGTGCGATCGAAGCTGTCGCTGGCGTCGTCCCAGACCAGTTCGAGCAGTTCGTCGCGCGTGAACACGCGCCCCGGGCGCTGGACCATGAGTTTCAGCAGGCCGTATTCGTAGCGCGAGAGTTCCAGCAGGCGTCCGTAGTAGCGGATCTGCATGCGCTCGCTGTCGAGCGCGAAGGGCGTTGCAGGGGGCTGTGGGGTCGCTG
>NZ_QXMN01000157.1:0-2103 GCF_003581445.1 Acidovorax cavernicola
AACTTGCGCGGCGCAAAACTCCAGGGCCCGCCGCTCGCTGCCACGGTGTCGCCGCGCAAGGCATTGCGCAGAATGCGCGCGCCGCTTTCGAAGCGTTCGCGCGTGCTGTCGGCAGCGATTTCCAGGCTGGCCAGCGACGCCGGTTCGGTGCCGCGGCCCAGACCGATGTCGATGCGCCCGCCGCTCTGGAAATCGAGCTGGGCGATTTCCTCGGCAAGCATCAGCGGATGGTGCAAGGGCAGCACCAGCACCGCCGTGCCCACGCGCAGGCGCTCGGTGCGCGCCAGCAAGGCGGAGGCCAGCAGCAGCGGCGACGGATACTGCCAATCGCTTTGCGGCAGGCGGAATTCGCTGAACCAGGCGCCGTCGAAGCCCCAGCGGTCGGCGCTTTCGAAAATCGCGCGGAATGCCTGGTGATCTCCGGCCATCGCTTCGCGCGTCCAGCCTGCAATGTCGATGCGCATCATGTCGTTTCTTCCTGCGGTCGGCTGCGCGCGCGCAGCAAGGTATGCGGCGCCACGGCGATGCGCTGGAAGCGCACGCCGAACACCTCGTCGAGCTGCGGCGCGTGCAGCAGGTCGGCGGGCACGCCATCCATTGCCACGCGGCCCGCATGCATGACCACCACACGATCAAAGCATTCGAAAGCGAGATCGAGGTCGTGCATCACCACCACCACCAGGCGCTCGCGCCCGCGCCGCGCCAAGGCCTGCACCAGCGCCAGCCGGTGCTGCACGTCGAGCGCCGCGCCGGGCTCGTCGGCCAGCAGCACCGGCGGATCGGTGGCCAGCACCGCGGCGAGCATGCCGCGCGCGCGCTCACCACCCGACAGCGTGCTCCAGCGGCGCGCGGCCAGCGGCTGCAAATCGGCCTGCACCAGCACCTGCGCGGCCTGCGCCGGGTCGGGCAGGCGCATCTGCACCAGATCGTGCAGCGTCACGTCCCAATGCGGCTCGAAGCGCTGCGGCATATAGCCTATGTGCCGGGCGCGCGCGCGCACGTCGAGCGCGCGCAGCGGCCGGCCCTGCAACGCCACGCCGCCGCGCTCGGGCGCGAGCTGGCCCGCAAGCACCTGCAGCAGCGTGGACTTGCCCGCGCCGTTGGGCCCGACCAGCGCCACCGCGCCGCGTTGCGGCAGGTCCAGAGAAATGTCGTCGAGCAGCACCCGGCCTTGGCGCTGCAGGAAAAGATGGGCAGCGCCCAGCATCGCGGTAGCGCTCATGCGCGGCCTCCATAGGCGCGCAGCCGGCGCGCGAGCAGCACGATGAAGAACGGCCCGCCGGCCACGGCCGTGATCAGGCCCAGCGGCACTTCGGCCGGCGGCAGCACGCTGCGCGCGATCGCATCGGCCACGGTCACGACCACCGCGCCGGCCAGCGCGCTCGCGGGCAGCACCCAGCGGTGGCGCGGGCCCACCCACCAGCGCGCGATATGCGGCGCGGCCAGGCCGACGAACGCGACCAGCCCGCCATAGGCCACGGCCGCGGCCACGACCAGCGAGCCCAGCAGCACGGCGCGCGGCACGAAGCGCGCGACATCGAGGCCGAACGACTGCGCCGTGGCATCGCCCAGGCCCAGCAGATCGAGGCCGCGCGCCAGCGTCTGCGTGGCAAGAAGGCAGGCCAGCGTGATCAGCGCCAGCCAGCCCAGTCCGCTCCAGGTCGGCGTCTGGATGCCACCCAGCACCCAGCTCATCACGACCTGCAAACTCACGGTTTCATCGGACAGCGCGAGCATCAGGAACGAACGTATCGCGCCCAGCATCGCGGCCATGGCCACGCCCGCGAGCAGCATGCCGGACGCGTCCAGCGCACCCGCGACGCGCGCCACGCCCAGCACCAGCACGGTCGAGCCCCAGGCACCGGCGAACGCCAGCACGGGCAGCAGCCAGGACTGCGGCAGGCCCAGCGGCACCAGCAAGGCAATGGTCGCGCCCAGCGCCGCGCCGCCCGAAGCGCCGAGCAGATAGGGCTCGGCCAGCGGGTTGCGGAACACGCCCTGGAACACCGCGCCCGAAAGCCCCAGCAGCGCACCCACGCAGGCCGCGGCGAACACGCGCGGCATGCGCCATTCCCACAGCAGGCGGCCGCGCAGCGTCTCGCG
>NZ_QXMN01000062.1:0-26913 GCF_003581445.1 Acidovorax cavernicola
AGCTCGGGATGCTCGCGCCCAGCATCGCGATGCCGGTGAAGAACTGGTCGACCACGCGCCCGCGAAACACCGCCGAGACGATGCCACAGGGCACGCCGATGAGCGCCGCGATGGCCACGGCCATCAGCGCGAGCAAGGTGGTGGGTTCGGCGCGCTCCCACAGCGCCTGCGTGACCGGGCGCTGCAGGAAGATGGAGGTGCCCAGGTTGCCCTGCAACACCTCGCGCAGCCAGTAGCCGAACTGCACGGGCAGCGGCTTGTCCAGGCCGTATTCCTTCTGCACGCGGGCGATGTCGGCGGCGGTGGCCTGGTCGCCCAGCAACACGGAGATCGGGTCGCCCGAGGCGGCGCGGGTGAGCACGAAGACCAGCACGGCGACGATGGCGAGCACGATCAGCATGCCGCCCGCGCGGGAGGCAATGTAGCGAAGCGGTGCGCTCTTGATCATGTCGAGAACTCGATGGCGGCGGCGCTGCCGACGGCCACGTACTGGCCGGTGAACTGCACGTCACCGTTCTTCTTCACGCGGAAGATGGTCACGTTGTCGCCCTGCTTGTTGTGGCACACGTAGAGAAAGCGCCCGCTCGGGTCGAGCGTGCAGCTGCGCGGGTAGTTGCCGCGCGTCCACTCTTCGCGCACGAGCGTGGGCGCGCCGGTGCGCGCATCGACCTGGAAGATCGAGATCGAATCGTGCAGCCGGTTGAGCGACACGAAGTGCGTGCCGCCCGGCAGCATGCGGATGCCCGAGGCATAGCTGGTGCCCTTGAAGCCCTTCGGCAGCGCCGAGGTTTCGCTGACCAGCGTGAGCACGCCGCTGGCGCCGTCGTAGCGCAGGAAGGCGATGGTCGAGGCCTCTTCGTTCACGAGGTAGACCCACTTGCCGTTCGGGTGGAAGGCGAAGTGGCGCGCCCCCGAGCTCTCGGACACGGCCACCGTGCTCGGCTGGCTCAGCACGCCGGTGGCGCGGTCGAAGCGGTAGGAGATGACGCGGTCGAGCCCCAGGTCGGCCACGAGCACGAAGTTGCCGGCCGGATCGGCCTGCACCATGTGGGCGTGCGGGCCGTCGTGGTCGCTGGTGGCAAAGCCTTCGTGCGAACGCGCGGCCAGCGGCACCACGTCGGCGCCGGGTTTGCAGGGCGTGGCGGCGCCGCACGCGGCGACGTCCTTGTAGACGACGGCGGCGCGGTCGGTGTCGAAGCTGCCGTCGTTGCGCAGCGCGATCACGCTGACATCGCCGCTGGCGTAGTTGGCGGTGAACACGAAGCGGCCGTCGGGGTGCACGCTCAGGTGCGCCGGGTCCTTGCCGCCGCAGGGCATCTCGGCCACGAACGACAGCGCGCCGTTCGCGCCGATGCGAAAGGCGGAGACGGAACCCGCTTCGAACTCGTTGGCCGCGTAGAGCATGGGCAGGCTCGGGTGGCGCGCGAGCGAGGCGGGGTTGCGCAGCTTCGCGTCGGCGCCCGCGCTCGTCACGGCGGGCGGTGCACCAGGGATGGGCTTCAGTGCACCCGTCGCACCGTCGAGCACGAACTGGTGCACGCCCAGGCCGCGCCCGCCGCGCCACGGCTTGCCACCGTCGCTGTAGGTGCCGACGTAGGCGTAGACGGGGCCGGAGGTGGCGGGTCGAACAGTGGAGGCCATGGAGGATTGGAAGCCGAGCGCTCCGAGGCCGGAGGCCAGTGCGCTGGCTTGCAGAAGTTGGCGACGCGATGGCATGACGGGTTCTTTGCAGCCTGGCTTACTTGATCTTCGCGTTCCAGAAGAACGGCCAGGTCGCGGGCTGATAGTTGTCCAGCGCCGGGCTCTTCGCCGAGAGGCCGTTGAACTTGCCGACGTTGATGTACGGCACTTCGTCGTACACCACCTGCTGCACCTTGCCCCACAGCGCGCCGCGCTTGGCCGGGTCGCTTTCGGTGTTGAAGGCCGTGAGCGCGGCCTTCTTGGCCGGCGAATCCCACCAGCCGGGCGCGCCGTCGCCGAGTTGCGGCGGCGAGAGCATGGGCTCGGGGAACTGGCCCGAGTGGGTGACGTAGATGTCCCACAGCTTCGGGTCGTTGCGGCGCTGCACCAGCGTGGCCCAGTCGACCACGTTCAGGTCGACCTTGAAACCGGCGCGCTTGAGCTGCTCGGCCATCAGCAGCGACATGTTGTAGTGGAAGTCGTACTGGCGGCTGGTGAGCACGCGGATCGGCTCGCCCTTGTAGCCGGCCTTGGCCGCGGCGTCCTTGGCCTTGGTGGCGTTGCGCTGGTTGTACTGGTCGGCGCCGGCCGCCGAGTAGAACGGCGAGCCCTTGGGGAAGTGGTTGGCTTCGGCCACGAAGAAGCGCGTGTCGCCGAAGCCGGCTGCGAGCATCTCGCCCTGGCCCAGCGCGGTCTGCACCGCCTGACGCACCGCCGGGTTGGCGGCCACGCCTTCCTTGGTGTTGAGCACGAGGTAGGGGAAGCCGAACGACGGCGTCATGATCGGCAGCGTCTTGCCGCCGGCCTTCTCCAGGCGCGGCAGCGCTTCCACCGGCAACAGGTCGGCAAAGTCGTACTGGCCGGCCAGCGCGCCCTCGACGCGCGTACTGGCGTTGGGCACGGGCACGAAGCGCAGCTCTTCGATCGCGGCTTCGCGCTTGCCGCCGTAGCCGCTGGCGGGTTCCTTGCGCGCGCTGTACTTGTCGAAACGCGTGAGCAGCACGAACTGGTCGGGGCGGCGCTCCTTGAACTTGTAGGGGCCCGTGCCAACGAAGTCCTTCAGCGGCGAAGCGATGGAATCCTTGGCCATGATGGCGGCCATGCCGCTGGGCAGCGCGAGCTGCGACAGCAGCGGCGCATACGGCGCCTTCAGCACGATCTCCACGCCCAGCGGACCCTTGGCCTTGAGGCTCTCGACTTCCTTGCCCACGGCCTTGCCGCGCGGCGACTGGTCCATCCAGCGCTGCAGGCTGGCGACCACGTCGTCGGCCGTGAGCTCGCGCCCGTTGTGCAGGGCCACGCCCTTGCGCAGCGTGATGGCGTAGGTCTTGCCGTCGGCCGAGATCTTGGGCATGCCCTCGGCCAGCATCGGCACCACGTTCCACTTGGCATCGAAGGTGTACAGCGTCTCGTACACGTGCTGCATGATGGTGCCGACCAGGTCCGCCGTGGAGGCCATCGGGTCGAGGGTCTGCGGCTCGGCCACCATCGCCAGCGTGGCGAAGTTGCGCGGGCCTTGGGCTTGAGCGCTCGGGTGGGGCAATGCGGCGCACAGCATCGCGAGCAGGGAGGCACCCAGCAGGCTGCGCTTCGACAGGCGGGGCAGGCGCTGGACAAGACCGGCGTGAGGCATGGAGAACTCCTTCGTGGGGCGGGCTGAAGTTTTGAAAGAAATTTTCTTTCCGGACCGAACTTTGAAGCAGGCTTCATACCAAATCATCCGTGTTAACCCTTGTTTGAGGGTTATTTTGAAAAAATCTTTCAAATCAGACGGATACTGCGGCCCTCACCTTCCCACGTGGTCCTTCAAGGCCCTTCACTCACAGGAGTTCCCATGCCCCTCGAATACCTCGGCGCCCCGCCCGTTGCCTCCGACCGCCAGGCACGCCCCTTCTCTCCCGCCGTGCGCGCGGGCGACTTCATCTACGTGTCGGGCCAGGTGCCTGCGAACGCGCAGGGTGAGATCGTGGCCGGTGGCATCGAGGTGCAGACGCGCCAGGTGATGGAGAACCTCAAGACCGTGCTCGCCTTGGCCGGCGCCACGCTCGACGACGTGTGCAAGAGCACCTGCTGGCTGCACGACGCGCGCGACTTTGGTGCCTTCAACCGCGTCTACATGAGCTACTTCGGTGAAAACAAGCCGGCGCGCTCGACCACCGAGGCACGCCTCATGGTCGATGCGAAGGTCGAGATCGACGTCGTCGCCTACAAGCCGAAGGCCTGAGCAGGCCGCCCTTTCACTCGGGCCGCAGCTCGGTCTTGCGCTGGATGATGCGCGAGACCAGCCCGTACTCGACGGCCTCCGTGGCCGACAGCCAGCGGTCGCGCTCGATGTCGGCCAGCACCACGTCGATGGGCTTGCCGGTTTCGCGCGCGATCTCGTGCGCGATGCGCTGGCGGGCCTTGATGATCTCCTGCGCCTGGATCGCGATGTCGGTCGCCTGCCCGCCGGCGCCGCCGCTGGGCTGGTGGATCAGGAAGCGCGTGTTGGGCAGGCAAACTCGGCGCTCGCGCGGAGCCGCAAGAAACAGGTGCGTGGCGGCGCTGCCGACCCAGCCCGTGCCGATCATGTGCACCGGCGCGCTGATGAAGCGCACCACGTCGTGGATCGCATCGCCCGATTCCAGGTGCCCGCCCGGCGAACTCACGAGGATGTCGATGGGCTTGTCGCCGCTGTCGGCATCCAGCGCGATGAGCCGGCGCGTGACATCGGCGGCCACGCTGTCGGTGATGCTGCCGAAGATCAGCAGCGTGCGCGACTTGAACGCTTTCTCTTCGAGATAGGAATTGCGCGGCTCGGCGGTGGCCGCGGGTGGGGTGTCGTCTTCGGATTCCAGCGAGAACATGGGAAAGCTCCTGTGGTTGAACTGTCTTGACGAACAGGCCCACAGTTTCGTGACATTGCGCGCCATGGCAAGCTGTGGCGATGCTCGACGAACACTATCTCTCGCAATTCCCCGCCCTGCGCGCCCGGCTGGTGCGCGCGGCGGCTCGCATGCTGGGCGGCCGGGCCGAGGCCGAGGACGTGGTGCAGGACACCTACCTGCGCGCGCTCGAGGCCGGCGACCACCCGGCGCCGGATGCGGCGCAGGCCTGGCTCACCACGGTGATGCAGCACATCGCCATCGACCGGCTGCGGCGCACCCAGTGGATGCAGCGGTGGCTGCACGACGCCGCGGCGCAGGCTGAGCCGGACGCGTCACCTTCCGCGCAGGACGAAGCGGCGACCGCGCAATCGGCCCGCAATGCGCTGCGCCTTCTGGCCACGAAGCTGTCGCCCGCCGATGGCGCGGCCGTGCTGCTGCGCGAGGTGTTCGAAGCCAGTTTCAAGGAGATGGCCGAAGCCAGCGGCAAGACGGAAGCGGCGTGCCGGCAGCAACTGCATCGCGCCTTGCTGCGGTTGCGGCAGGACACGGGCGGCAACGAGAGCACGTCGGACGTGGTTTTTCACGTGTACCGCCAGGCGCTGGCCGAGTGCGATGCGCGTGTGCTGTTCGCGATGCTGAGGCAGCCGCCGATGCGAGCGACTGCGATGTCGGCGGCCGTCGACAAGGATGCGGCGCCGCGCGCGGTCTGCCAGGTCGTGCAGATGGGCGGGCGCCTGGGCCTCGTGCTGACGCTCGGCGGGAAGGTGCTGTGCGTGCTGCCGCTGGAGGCGCGGCAGGCGGAAGAAGCGCTGTCTTAGGTCCTGTGAGGTCTTGCTCCTTCCCCCGCTGGGGGAAGGTTGGGATGGGGGCACCGCGGCTTTCAAGGCTGCATGGCGTTGAAGGCCGCGAGCCCCCACCCCGGCCCTCCCCCGGGAGGGGAGGGAGAAACTCAAGAAGGTCAGCCGGCCAGGCGCCCGGCCACCAGTTGCAACACCCGATCGCACCGCTTCGCCAGGTCCTGGTCGTGCGTGACCATCACAAAGGCCGTGCGGTGGCGATGCGCCAGATCGAGCATCAGCGCGAACACGGTGTCGGCCGTGCTGCGGTCGAGGTTGCCGGTGGGCTCGTCGGCCAGCACGCAGGCCGGCTGTGTGACCAGTGCACGCGCAATGGCCACGCGCTGGCGCTCGCCGCCCGACAGCTCGGCCGGCCGGTGGTGCAGACGCTGGCCCAGGCCCACGCTCTCGAGGATCTTCGTGGCCGACTGCGCCGCCGTGGCAGGCTCCACGCGACGGATCTTCAGCGGCATGGCCACGTTGTCCAGCGCGCTGAACTCAGGCAGCAGGTGATGGAACTGGTAGACGAAACCCAGATGCTGATTGCGCAGCCGGCCCTGCTCGGCCGGGTCGGCATGCGCGATGTCCTTGCCGAGCAGCTCGACCTTGCCGGCCGTGGGCGCATCGAGGCCGCCCATCAGGTGCAGCAGCGTGCTCTTGCCAGAGCCCGAGGCGCCGACGATGGCCAGCGTTTCGCCGGCGTGCACATCGAGGTCGACGCCGTGCAGCACGGTGAGGTCGATGCGCCCTTCTTGAAAGCGCTTGGTGAGGCCACGGGCCTTCAGAACCACATCACTCATAGCGCAGCGCCTCGGCAGGATTCACGCGGCTGGCGCGCCAGCTCGGGTACAGCGTGGCCAGGAAGGCCAGGATGAGGGAAATGATCGCAATGGGCATGATGTCGCTTTGCTGCGGGTCGCTGGGCATCCGGCTGATCAGGTAGATGTCCTTGGGCAGGAAGCTGGCGTGGAAGAGCTGTTCGAGGAAGGGCACGATCACGTCGATGTTGTAGGCGATGCCCAGGCCCAGCAGCAGGCCGGCCACGGTGCCGATCACGCCCACCATTGCACCCTGCACCACGAAGATGGCCATGATGCTGCGCGGCGAACTGCCCAGCGTGCGCAGGATGGCGATGTCGGCGCGCTTGTCGGTCACGGTCATCACCAGCGTCGAGACGAGGTTGAAGGCCGCCACCGCGACGATCAGCGTGAGGATGATGAACATCATGCGTTTCTCGACCTGCACGGCCGCGAACCAGGTCTTGTTCTGGCGCGTCCAGTCGCGGATCAGGAACTGGCCCGGCAAGGTGACGGCGAGCTGGTCGGCCACCTCGCGCGCTTCGTGCAGGTCCTTGAGCTTGAGGCGGATGCCGGTCGGGCCTTCGAGGCGGAACACCTTGGCCGCGTCCTTCTCGTGCACCATCGCCAGCGCCGAGTCGTACTCGTAGTGGCCCGAATCGAAGACGCCGACCACGGTGAACTGCTTCAGACGCGGCACCACGCCGGCCGGCGTGACCTGCCCGCCCGGCGCCACCAGCGTGACCTGGTCGCCGGGTTGCACGAACATCGAGCGTGCCAGTTCCACGCCGAGCACGATGCCGAACTCGCCCGGCACCAGCTTGTCGAAGGTGCCGCCCTTGGCAATACCACCGGTGTCGGTGACCTCGGGCTCGAGCTTGGGGTCGATGCCGCGCACGATCGCGCCCTTCATGTCCTCGCCGCGCGCGATCAGCGCCTGCGTGTTGATGAAAGGCGCGGCGCCGATCACCTCGGGGTTCTTGCGGGCGTCGGCCATGATGGCGTCGATGTCCTGCAGCGCCTGGCCGTCGCGCGAGAAGATCTCGATGTGCGACACCACGCTGAGCATGCGGTCGCGCACTTCCTTCTGGAAACCGTTCATCACGCTGAGCACGATGATCAGCGCCGCCACGCCCAGGGCGATGCCGAGCATCGACACGCCGGAGATGAAGGAGATGAACCCGTTGCGTCGCGTGGCACGGCCTGCGCGCGTGTAGCGCCAGCCGAGCTGCAGTTCGTAGGGGAATCGCATCAGAGGCCTCGCCCCGCTGTCTCAGGAGGCATGGGCCGGCCTGCGGGAGGCGGCGAATACACGGGGTGAGGAGCAAGGGGGTAGGTCATACGGTGGAATTGTGGCATCCCGGACAATAGGGAAATGGCCGAACCCCTCCCACGTCATCTGTTGATTCCCTTTGCCGGCCGCGGTTCCCCGGCTTGCCGCGCGGCGCTCACGACCCTCCGGCTGCCGAACCTCGAAACCCTGCTGCTGCGCCTGACGCTCGCCGACACCGACACGCAGGACGACAGCACCCGCTCCCCGCCGCACGAACGCGCGCTCGCCCAGGCACTGGGCATCTCCGCCCCCGATGGCTGCATTCCCTGGGCCGCGCTCGAAGCCCGGAAGACCAGCCTGGCCGCGCCCGGCGACCACGAAGCCTGGGGCCTCGTGACGCTGTGCAACTGGCAGGTCGGCATCGACGACGTGGCGCTGGGCGACCCGTCCGCCATCGAGATCGACGCCGACGAATCGATGGCCCTGTTCGCCGCAGCAGAGCCGTTCTTCGAAGAAGACGGCATCGCGCTGTACCCCTCCGACACGCCGGGCCGCTGGCTTGCCTGCGCGCCCATCTTCGACGGGCTGGCCACCGCCTCCATCGACCGCGCGGTGGGCTACCCGATTTCTCAGTGGTCGCCGCTGGGTGACGCCTCGCGGCCGCTGCGCCGGCTGCAGAACGAGATGCAGATGCTGCTGTACACGCAGCGCGTGAACGACGAGCGCACCGCGCGCGGCGTGCCGCCGATCAATTCGTTCTGGCTCAGCGGCACCGGTGTCCTGAAGGACGACGCCCTGCCCTCGCCGCCCGCCGCACGCACGCCGGTCGTCGACCTTGCGCTGCGCGATGCCGCGTTGCGCGACGACGGCCTGGCCTGGGCCGCCGCCTGGCAGGCACTGGACGCCGGCGCTGTCGCCGCGCTGCTCGCCGACCTCGCGCGCGGCGCCGACGTGGCGCTCACCCTGTGCGGCGACCGCGGCGCGCAGCTTTACACCGTGCAGTCGCGCGGGCTGGCCCGCTGGGCCAAGGGCCTGTTCGACCGCAACCGCGCCACCCAGGTGCTGGAGTCGCTATGAAGATCATCGCCAGGGACATCCCGCCGCGCACCGTCTGGGCGCTGGAACAAGCCGGCGTCCATCCGCTGCTCGCACGTCTCTTTGCAGCGCGCGGCGTGCGCGGCAAGGACGAACTCGACGACGGCCTCGCGCGCCTGCTGCCGCCCGATACGCTGCGCGGCACGCGCGATGCCGCCGTGCTGCTGGCCGACGCCATCGCGCAGGACAAGCGCCTGTGCATCGTGGCCGACTATGACTGCGACGGCGCCACCGCCTGCGCGGTCGGCGTGCGCGGCCTGCGCCTGCTGGGCGCGAAGAACGTGAGCTACCTCGTGCCCGATCGCGTGGTCGACGGCTACGGCCTCACGCCGCCCATCGCCGAGCGCGTGGCCACCGCCGGCGCCGACATGCTGATCACCGTCGACAACGGCATCGCCAGCGTCGAGGGCGTGGCCGCCGCCAAGGCGCGCGGCCTGCAGGTGCTGGTGACCGATCACCACCTGCCCGGCCCCGAACTGCCGGGCGCCGACGTGCTGGTGAACCCCAACCAGCCCGGCTGCGACTTCGAAAGCAAGAGCATCGCCGGCGTCGGCGTGATGTTCTACGTGCTGCTCGCGCTGCGCTCCGAGTTGCGCCAGCGCGGCGTGTTCGACACCGCCACGCAACCCAAGCTCGATGCGCTGCTGCCGCTGGTCGCGCTCGGCACCGTGGCCGACGTGGTGAAGCTCGATGCCAACAACCGCCGCCTCGTGGCACAGGGCCTGCGCCGCATCCGCGCAGGCGCGATGCCGGCCGGCGTGGCGGCGCTGTTCAAGGCGGCGGGCCGCAAGGCCGACGTCGCCACCACCTTCGACTTCGGCTTTGCCCTCGGCCCGCGCATCAACGCGGCCGGCCGCCTGGCCGACATGACGCTGGGCATCGAGTGCCTGCTGACCGACGACGCCGGCCGGGCCGACGAACTCGCGCGCATGCTCGACGGCATCAACCGCGAACGGCGCGATATCGAAGGCGGCATGCGCGACCAGGCGCTGCTGCTGGCCGAGTCGCTGTTCGCCGCCGACGGCGAAGGCGTGGAAGCACCGCCACCCGCCATCAGCGTGTTCGACGCGGATTTTCACGAAGGCGTGGTGGGCATCGTGGCCTCGCGCATCAAGGACCGCTTCCACCGCCCGACCTTCGTGTTCGCGGCCAGCGCGGCGCCGGGCAAGGAGCAGGAGCTGAAGGGCTCGGGCCGTTCGATTCCGGGCTTCCATCTGCGCGATGCACTCGATCTCGTCGCCAAGCGCCACCCCGGCGTGCTGCTGCGCTTCGGCGGTCATGCGATGGCCGCCGGCTGCACCGTGGCACGCGAGCACTTTCCCGTCTTCGAGCGTGCGCTGGCCCAGGTGGCCGGCGAATGGCTGGCCGAAGCCGCGCTCACGCGCCAGATCGAGACCGACGGCCCGATCGCGCGCGAGTACATGCGCATCGACCTCGTCGACACGCTGCACCGCGAGGTCTGGGGACAAGGCTTCGCGCCGCCGACCTTCAGCGAGGAGGTCGAGGTGGTGTCGCAACGCCTGGTCGGCGAGAAGCACCTGGCGCTCAAGCTGCGCCACCAGGGGCAGCCCATCGATGCGATCTGGTTCAGCCACACCGATCCGCTGCCGCCGCGCGTGAAGCTGGCTTTCCGGCTGGATGCGGATGAGTGGCAGGGCGTGCGCCGGCTGCGCTTTCTGGTCGAAGGCGCGGAGGTCTGACTCGGGCGGCCAGGACTCGGGGCCCCTTCATTCGAGTCGTCACGCCTGTGCCGCGCGGACTTCCTAGCCGGCCAATTCCCGGCAGCGTGCGGCGTCCAGCGCATGGCCGCAGGCGCGGAACTCCTCCGCCGCCGCGGCGAAGCCTTCGCGCGCGGCAGCGGCATGGCCCGAGGCCCGCTCGATGTGGGCCTGCGCCTCGTGCAACGACGCATACCAGGCCGGCAGCTTCATCACCACGTTGGCCAGGTATTCGGACTGCTGCTGGTGGCTGGCCGCCAGGTCCAGCTCTCGCGCTCTTGCGGCGGCGATGGTGGCGGGGATGGCGAAGGTGATGCGGCAGCCGGGGCAGCTTTCCAAAGGGCCGCGCACGTTGGCCTCGGCTTCCTCCAGCACGCCCAGCGCGGCGTCAGGTTGCGTGGCCATCGCGATGCGGGTGCCATAGATGCGGTCCAGCAGGTGGAAGCCGACGTCGGACTGGCGCGCGACGTCGAGCGCTTCGTCGAGCAAGCCGCGCGCCCGGTCCATCTGCCCGCGGTAGATCGCCAGTTCGGAGCGGCGCTGCAGCGACAGCGCTTCACCCGTCGCGCCGCCGATCGCGCGGTGCATGCGCCCGCCCGCCACCAGGTCTTGCTCGGCGGCGTCGAGCTGGCCGCTGAGCAGCCAGGCCTCGCCGCGCAGCGTGACCGCAAAAGCATGCCCGCGCGCCGCGCCCAGCCGCTGCGCTTCCGTGGCCAGCGCATCGGCGAAGGCGATGACGTCGGCATACGGCCGCGAACCGTACAGGAAGCGCTGCGTGATGCACAGGTGGCCGTCGAACACACGCACCGCCAGCTGCGGCAGGTGGCTCGTCTCCTTGAGGTCGGCCCACACGCTGCCATGCAGGTCACCGCGCGCGTGCGCCGCCGCGGCTTGCGACCAGGAGGCGATCACGAGCGTGCCTTCGTCGCCGGTTTCCAAGGCAATCCGACGCACTTCGGCCGACCGGCGCGTGCCTTCGGCAGGGTCCCCGAAGCCCAGGGCCGCCGCGCCGCTGTACGCCAGCGCTTCGGCCAGGCGCCCCGCGACCGTGGTGGGATGCACGTCCTTCAGATACTGCAGCGCACCGGGCGGGTCGCTCATCTTCACTTGCGCCAGGGCTCGCTTGGCGCGCAATTCGTGGGACAGCGCCTCTGGCGCGACGGCGGCGGCCGCATCGTAGGCGGCCAACGTGCCTGGCCGGCCCAGGGCGTCCAGGGACTCGGCGCGCAGCGCCAGTGCTTCCGGCTGCGCCGACCGGTGTGCGAGCAGCGGCTCGACGTGGCGCAACACGTCTTCGTAGGCGCCGAGGCGAAAGGCCTGGCGCGCAGCCGCCAACGAACACGGCATCGCCCGCCCGGCATCGCCCGCGGCGAGCCAGTGATGGCCCACAAGGCCCGGCGCCGCACCGACCTGCTCGAGCCGCGTCGCCACGTCGCGATGCAACAGCACACGCCGGTGCGGCGGGATGCCTTCGGCCAGTGCTTCCCGCACGAGTGCGTGGCGGAAGCGGTAGCGGCCATCGGCCACCACCAGCACGCCTGCCGCCAGCGCCTGGTCGAGCCGCGCCAAGGTGTCGTGCCCCTCGTCGGCGACCAGCGCCACGGCCGTGGCCACGTCGAAATCTTCGGCCGACAGGGCCAAACGGCGCAGGGCCTCCGTCGCGCCGGGATCCAGGTCGCACAGGCGTTCGGCCAGGGCCGACGACAGGCTGCGGGACATTACCGCCGTGGCGCCGTCCGACGTGGTGGTACCGCGCGCGAGCTCGACCACGGCAAACGGCAGGCCTTCGGCACGACGGGCGATGGCGGTGGCGGCCTCGCCCGTCATCGGTGCGTCGGCCGAGCGGGCCGCGAGCAATGCCGCTTCCTCCTCGGACAGTGGCCCCAGTTCAAGGGCCTCCAGCTGGCCGGCGCGCTGCAAGCGCGAAGTGTTCCGATCCAGCAGCGGCGGCAGCGCGTGCCGGCACGCGAGCAGCACGAACACCGGGGGGCCGCTTGCGGCCAGCTGCGTCAGCGCCTGGGCGCTCGCGTCGTCCGCCGCGTGCGCATCGTCGACGATGAGCAGCACCGGCTTTTGCGCGGCCGTGGCCAGCAGCAGCCGGCGCACGGCGCCCACCATCTGGTGGCGCCCGAGCGGCAGGGCCAGCGGTTTCACGTCGCCCGAGGCGGTCATCTGCGCCAGCGCGGCCTGTGCGTGCGCACCAATGGCCTGCGCCGCGTCGGGCAGTTCGCCGAGCAAGGGCTCCACCAGATCGGCCGCGATGCCGTAGGGCCGGGTCCAGTCGCTGGCCTGCAAGGAGCGCACCTGCCAACCCAGGCCCCGCGCTTCTTCTGCGACGCGGCGGCAGAAAGCGGTCTTGCCCATCCCCGCCGGCGCGCGCACCACCGCGCCACCCGGACGGCCCGCGAGGCTGGCGCGCAGCCACCCCAGGACACGCACCAGTTCCATGGCACGGCCGACAAAACGCGGCGCGGCGCCTTCCAGGCCCGCCACGCATTCGCGGTACAGCGCCTCGGCCGACGGACCGGGGCGCATGTCCAGGGTCTGCTGCAAGTGGTCGCGCAGGTGGCCGTACCAGCGCAGCGCCGACGAGCGTCGTCCGGCCGCCAGTTCCTCGCGCATCAGTTGGACATGGGCAGCCTCGTCGGTGGGGTCTTCGCGCACCAGCCGCTCCAGGTCGCCGGTCTGGCGCAACAGCCGCAGGAACTTGTCGCGCAACCGCTGGCGCGGCGCCTCGGTCCAGGCTTCGTAGCGGGCGTCCGGCAGGAGGTCGCCACTGTAGAGCTGCGCGGCCGCCTGGCAGGCCTGCGGATCGCCGCCGTGCAGGGCCTCATCCGCTGCGCGCTCGAACCGGTCGGCATCGCACGTCACCGCATGGTCGGGCAGCAGGAAAACCCGGCCGCCTCGCAGCACCAGCGCGTCGGGCTGGCCGATGAACTGGCGCGCGTGGTGCGCGGCCTTGCGCAGGTTGGCGCTGCCCGCGTCAGGGTCCAGGTGCGGCCACAGGGCTTCCACCACCTGCTCGTTCGCAAGGCTGCGTCCGGGCTGCAACGACAGCAGCTGCAGCAACTCGGCGGCCCGCCGGGTCAGCGGCACCGGCGGAGTCTGCGGGTCATCCCCGGCCGACCCCACGCTCAGCCGGAACGGGCCCAGCAGCCGGATCGACACGGCATCGGACGACGGAGTCGGTGGGAGCGACATCGCGATTCCTTTCCCCCGGCACAGGCCGGGAACGTTTCAGGAACGCCAAGCGTGGAGCATCAGTATGCCGTCTATCGAATCTGGCGGGTGCAACGAATAGACGCATCACCCTCGCGCCCGCGGACCCTCAAGGAGTACCTCATGCATATCGCAAAAGACGCAGTCGACGTGAAGATGGAAATTCCCGGTGCCCTGATCCGACAGCATCTGGATTTCGGCGACGCGACCGGCTACAGCAAGATCAGCGGCGAGTACTTCACGCTGTCGGCGGGCGTCGACACGACGCCGCTGTTTCAGGGCCTGAACAACCACAACTCCTGCCAGTGCCCGCACTGGGGGTTCGTGCTCAAGGGCCAGATCACCACCACCGACGACGCCGGGGAACAGGAGACTGTGAAGACCAACGACCTGTTCTATTGGCCGCCCGGCCACAACGTCAAGGTCGACGCCGATGCGGAGATCGTGATGTTCAGCCCGCAACACGAGCACACGCACGTGATCGACCACATGATCGAGAAGGTGAAGTCATGAACCCGAACAAGGCCCTCTGGGAAAAAGGCGACTTCACCCGCATCGCGGAGAGCATGCGCGAGAGCGGTGAAGACGTCGTGCGGCAAGCGCACATCACGCCCGGCATGAAGGTGCTGGATCTGGGCTGTGGCGATGGCAACACCGCCATCCCGGCCGCGAAACTCGGCGCACAGGTGCTGGGCGTCGACATCGCCGCCAACCTGGTCGCCGCGGGCAACCGGCGGGCGGCCCAGGCCGGGCTGTCGGCCAGCTGCCGGTTCGAGGAAGGGGACGCCTGCGAGCTGCGGCTCGAGAACAAGTCCTTCGACCTCGTCATCAGCATGTTCGGCGCCATGTTCGCGCCCAGGCCCTTCGACGTGGCACGGGAGATGGTGCGTGTCACGCGCCCGGGCGGCCGCATCCTCATGGGCAACTGGATCCCGAACGACCCGACGCTGGTGGCGCAGATCCTGAAGATCAGCTCGTCCTATGCGCCCCCGCCGCCCGAGGGTTTTGTGAGCCCGATGGGCTGGGGCTCGACCCCCAACATCATCGAGCGCTTTGGCGCGGCGGGTATTGCTTCGGAGGCCATCGGCTGCGAACGCGACAGCTACATCTTCGACTTCAAGGGTTCACCGGCAGAGTTCGTCGACACCTTCCGGCAGTTCTACGGCCCGACCATGAACGCATTCGACGCGGCAGCCCAGGCGGGGCGCACCGACGAACTGCGTGCGGAACTGGTGACGCTGTTCCAGAGCCAGAACCAGAGCCAGTACCCCGGCACCTGCCTCATCGCTGCAACGTTCCTGCGGGTGACGGTGGAGGTGGGCTGATCTGCGGCGACCTGTCGCCTTCTACGATTCGTCCGGATCGCCGAACAGGTCGAAAGAGACAAAGAAAAAGCCCGGACGTCTGTGGACGTTACCGGGCTTTGATTTGGTGCCGCTTGTCGGAATCGAACTGACGACCTTCCGCTTACAAGGCGGGTGCTCTACCAATTGAGCTAAAGCGGCTGAAAGAAAACAGTGCTGGCGGTGATTCTAAGCGGCCGGCCTTGGGGGCCGACCACGCCGTCACTTGACGCGCTTGAGTGACGGGCGGGCGCCACCACCGGCCGGCGGGCGGGGCGGCTCGTCGGTCGGATCGGCAGGCGCGGAACCCGCATCGACCGTCTCGTCACCCTCTTCGCCCGTCACCAGATGGAACACCTTGCTGGGGTCGCCTTCAGTGCCGCGTGAGGCATCGCGCAGCGGCATGCGCGACGCGCTGGCTGGCGAAGAAGCGGCCGACGTGACGTCATCGCCGTCGTCGCTGGACGTGGCAGCCGGCACAGGTGCCGGAAACGCCATGCCCTGGCCGTTCTCACGTGCATAGATCGCGATGACGCGACCGACCGGCACGCTGATCTCGCGCGCCGTGCCTGCGAAGCGGGCCTTGAACTCGATGAAGTCGTTGCCCAGCTTCAGTGAGCTGGTCGCGTCGAAGCTGATGTTCAGCACGATCTCGCCGTTCTTCACGTACTCGCGCGGCACCTGGACGGTGTCATCGACCAGCACCGCGACATAGGGCGTGAACCCGTTGTCGGTGCACCACTCGTACAGCGCCCGGATGAGGTACGGACGGGTGGAAGAGGATTCGAGCGCGTTGATCATGAAGGACAGCGAAAAACGAAGGAGGCAAGCACGCAGCTTACTTACTTTCGCATGACCTTTTCGGAAGGCGTCAGTGCTTCGATGTACGCGGGGCGCGAGAAGATGCGCTCGGCGTACTTCAGCAGTGGTGCCGCGTTCTTGCTGAGGTCGATGCCGTAGTAGTCGAGACGCCACAGCAGCGGCGCGATCGCCACGTCGAGCATCGAGAAGTTGTCGCCCAGCATGTACTTGTTTTTGAGGAACACGGGTGCGAGCTGCGTGAGGCGGTCGCGGATGTGCGAGCGGGCCTTTTCGAGTGCCTTGTCGTTGCCCTTGGCGGTGCGGTTCTCGAGCGTGGCGACGTGCACGAACAGTTCCTTCTCGAAGTTGAGCAGGAACAGGCGCACGCGGGCGCGGTCGACCGGGTCGCCGGGCATCAGCTGCGGATGCGGGAAGCGCTCGTCGATGTACTCGTTGATGATGTTCGACTCGTACAGGATCAGGTCGCGCTCGACCAGGATCGGCACCTGGCCGTACGGATTCATCACGCTGATGTCTTCGGGCTTGTTGTAGAGATCGACGTCGCGAATCTCGAAATCCATGCCCTTTTCGAACAACACGAAGCGGCAACGGTGGGAGAAGGGGCAGGTCGTTCCTGAATACAAGACCATCATGGCGAGAGACTCCTAAAAATCAAAAAGAGTGGGTCGCCTGGGCAACCCACTCTGTGGGACCGGACGCACGAGGCGCCCGGTCGGCGTGAACGGAATTACTTGACGTCTTTCCAGTACGAGGCGTTCAGTCGCCACACGAAAACCACCGACATGGCCAGGAACAGCAGCACCCAGACGCCGATGCGCACACGGGTGTTCTGTGCAGGTTCGGCCATCCACTGCAGGTAGCCGACGAGGTCGCCGACTGCGCTGTCGAATTGCACCGGGGTCAGCGTGCCGGGGGTCACTTGTTCCCACTTGCCCGAGAACACGTCGGTGGCGTGACCATGCTGCTCGACCTTGGCGTAGACCGGCAGGCGCTCGCCCTGCAGTTCCCACAGCGGATTCGGCATGGCGACGCTCGGGAACAGCAGGTTGTTCCAGCCGGTGGCCTTGGTGTCGTCGCGGTAGAAGCTGCGCAAGAAGGTGTACAGATAGTCGGGGCCCGTGCCGCCGTGGCCGGCGCGCGAACGTGCAACCAGCGTCAGGTCAGGCGGCGTGGTTCCGAACCATTCCTTGGCCTGGCGCGCGTCGATGTTGGCCTTCATGGTCTCGCCGACCTTGTCGGTCGTGAACAGAAGGTTGTCCTTGATCTGCTGCTCGGTGATGCCGATGTCCTGCAGGCGGTTGTAGCGCATGAAGGCGGCCGAGTGGCAGTTGAGGCAGTAGTTGACGAACAGCTTGGCGCCGTTCTGCAGTGCCGCCACGTCGGTGGTCTTGTTGGGCGACTTGTCCCACGCCAGGCCGCCGGATTCAGCGGATGCGGCCGCGGAGAAGGTCAGGCCCAGTGCCAGACCCATGACAGCGAGCCAGCCGGAAATTCTTTTCTTCATCGTGTTTCTCTCAAGCTCTTGCACTTCTTCGCGCATCAATGGGCGGCGAAGACCACGCGCTCGGGCACGGTCTTGAATTCGCCCTTGCGGCTCCACCACGGCATCAGCAGGAAGAAGCCGAAGTAGAAGAGCGTGCCGATCTGCGAGATGGTCTGGGCGATGTCCAGGGCGAACGAGCCGATGACCAGGTTGCCCCAGACGCCGGGCGCCTGGATGCCCAGGTAGCCCAGGATCAGGAAGAAGAACACGAACACGCCGTAGACATACTTGTGCCAGCTCGGGCGGTAGCGGATCGACTTGACTTCGCTGTGGTCGAGCCACGGCAGGAAGAACAGGATGATGACCGAGCCGCCCATGATGACCACGCCCCAGAACTTGGCGTCGAAGGTCTTGAGCAGGAAGATCACCACGGCGGCCACGACCACGGCAGCGACCTTGAGGCCCATGCCCGACTTGCCCTTGACGAAGTTCCAGATGGCCGCGGCCGCGATGATCAGTGCGAACACGTTGACCATGTCGTCGGTGGTGGCGCGCAGCATCGAATAGAACGGCGTGAAGTACCAGACCGGCGCAATGTGGTTCGGCGTCTTCAGCGAGTCGGCCGGAATGAAGTTGTTGTACTCCAGGAAGTAGCCACCGGCTTCAGGCGCGAAGAAGATCACGGCCGAGAAGATCGTGAGGAACACCACCACGCCGAAGATGTCGTGCACCGTGTAGTACGGGTGCGACGGAATGCCGTCGAGCGGATGGCCGTCGGGACCGCGCTTGGCCTTGATCTCGATGCCGTCGGGGTTGTTCGAACCCACCTCGTGCAGCGCGATCAGGTGGGCCACCACGAGGCCGAGCAGCACCAGCGGCACGGCGATGACGTGGAAGCTGAAGAAGCGGTTCAGCGTGGCATCGCTCACGACGTAGTCGCCACGGATCAGCAGAGCCAGGTCAGGACCGATGAACGGAATGGCGGCGAACAGGTTCACGATCACCTGGGCGCCCCAGTAGGACATCTGACCCCAGGGCAGCAGGTAGCCCATGAAGGCTTCGGCCATCAGGCACAGGAAGATCGCGCAGCCGAACACCCAGATCAGCTCGCGCGGCTTGCGGTAGCTGCCGTACATGAGGCCGCGGAACATATGCAGGTACACGACGACGAAGAACGCGGAGGCGCCCGTCGAGTGGATGTAGCGAATCAGCCAGCCCCAAGGCACGTCGCGCATGATGTATTCGACCGATGCGAACGCCAGATTCGCGTCGGGCTTGTAGTGCATCACGAGGAAGATGCCGGTCACGATCTGGATCACGAGAACCAGCATCGCGAGCGAGCCGAAGATGTACCAGAAGTTGAAATTCTTCGGTGCGTAGTACTTGCCCCACTGGTCGTTCCAGAGCTTGGTCAGCGGGAAGCGGTTGTCGACCCAGTTGAGCAGCTTCTCGCCTGCGGGGGCGTTGGGGGAAACTTCGTGAAATTCAGCCATGTTCGTGGTCTCCCTCAGGCCTTCTTGCTGTCGTCGCCGATGAGCAGGCGCGTGTCGGACAGGTACATGTGCGGAGGCACAGGAAGGTTGTCGGGAGCAGGCTTGTTCTTGAAGACGCGACCGGCGAGGTCGAACGTGGAACCGTGGCAGGGGCAGAGGAAACCGCCTTCCCAGTCGTTCGGCAGCGAGGGCTGCGGGCCGGCCTGCAGGCGGTCGACCGGCGAGCAGCCGAGGTGGGTGCAGATGCCGACCACGACCAGCACATCGGGCTTGATCGAGCGATGCTCGTTCTGCGCGTACTTGGGGGTGAATTCGTCGGGATGACGCTTCGACAGGGGGTCGGCGAGCTGGCCGTCCAGCTTGGGGAGTTCCGCGACCTGCTCAGGGCTGCGCTTGAGGATCCAGACCGGCTTGCCGCGCCATTCGACGGTGATTTTCTCGCCGACCTTGAGGGCCGAAATGTCCACTTCAACCGCGGCGCCCGCGGCCTTGGCCTTTTCGGACGGCTGGAAAGTGCTCACAAAAGGGATTGCGGTGGCCACGCCGCCCGCTACGCCGGCACAGCTGGATGCGATCAACCACGTCCGCTTGCTTGTGTCGATCCGGGGCGAGCCGGAGGTCATGTCACTCATGGGGATCCTCTAAGTCTTCTTCGCTGGAGCAGGGGCTGACCTTTGCCACAGCAAGGTCAACCCGAGATTGTAGCGGGGCGCAAAAGGGTTTTTCAACGGTTGCCGCGCGCTTGAGCGGCGCCGGCGCGCGTGCGCGACAGTGGGCAACGCCCCTCAGTGCTCAGCTCAGCAGCCCGTATTGGGTCGCCTGCCGGACAGCCTGGGTCCGCGACTTGACGGCCAGCTTGCGGTAGATCCGCTTGGCGTGAAACTCGACCGTGTTGATCGAGAGACAGATCGCTTCGGCAATCTGCCGATTGCTCCAGCCTTGCGCGATGAGGCGCAACACATTGAGCTCCCGAGGTGACAGCAGCCCGGGAGCAGGCATCGGGGGCGAGACCGTGTCGCAGTCGCGCAGCGCGGACTCGACACCCTCCGGTTTCGCGGACGTCGCAATCAGACCGAGGACGCGACGCGCGACGCGCGCATCGATCGGCGAACCGCCGCGCTCGATGGAGCGCAGCAAGAAGGAGAGCTCGGCGTCGTCTGTGCTCGTCAGCAGATAGCCGGAAGCCCCCGACGAGATCGCCGCCTCGACCAGCTGGCGGTCATCGTCCTTCGACATGGCGATGGCATCGACCTGCGGATAGAGGCGCCGCAGGTGCGACAGAAGCGTGACGCCGCCGTCATCAGCCAGATGCATGTCGACCAACACCAGGTCATACGGCAACGCTGCCAGTAAATGGATCGCCTCCGCGTGCGTGGAGGCGATCACGACGCGACGCCCCGGGGCCAGATCGCACAGGAGGCGTCGCATGCGGTCGGCCAAGGCCAAGTCACCCTCGACGATCAAAGCTCCGAAGAATGCACAACCCAAGGCGGCGTACCGCCCGGCGAGCGCTTGCGCTGAATGTGCGTTGCCGACAGACAGATGATTCATCATGAGCAGACGCCTCCGATCACGCCATCTGCCGCGCCCTCACACGCTCGCACATCTTCCGCCATCCCACCCTCAGACAATCGAACCACGCATATCCCCTTGTTGTGCCCCGCGGCATACCTTGAATGTCAACTTTCGTTTCGGGGTACTGCAGGAACAATGCCTGAGGCTGGTCGTGCCACCAATCTCAACAGCGCCTCGCCCAGCGCGTTGATTTCATTGAAGAAATGCGGCGACAGTCGGCGAAACCACCTCGATCAAATCGCATGCCAGCCGTTGCCGTTACGGTCGTATTGGACGGAACGTTACGTAGCATCGAGATACATGCGCACCTGCCACACGTGCCAGCAAGAAACGATGCAATATGCGGTTACAAGGATGCAGTGGCAAACGCCCCACCCGCCGGGCCAAATTAGTTGCGACACACTTCTGATGCTGCTAACCTCAACTCAAGAGCATAAAAACCCTTTGAGAGGATCACTGTGAAGACGAACAAACTGGTTGCTACCGTCGCCCTTGCCACCCTGGCAATCTCGTCGGCTTTTGCCCAAACGCAGGTTACCCCTGCGCCCGCAAGCAACACCAATCGCGCAGTCGTGCCGGGCCCCGCTGGCGCTCCGAATGCAACTGCTGGCGGCCTTGGCGGCCTGACCCCCGTTCAGTGGGGCGCTGTTGCAGGCACCGGCGCCCTGATGCTGGCCCTCGGTAGCAGCAACAACGGCAACGGCGGCGGCGGCTTCTTCGTCCCCGGCACCGGCACCACCGGCACGGGCACCACCGGCACGCGTTAATGCTGCATGCCCTCCTGAAAGGAGGGCATTCGCTGAAAAGTCCGCGCGTTGCTTCCGCCACGCGACTCTTAGAACGTTGCCTTTTGGCAACGTTTTTCTTGGGCATTGGCGGTTGCTCCTCCGGAACCTCAGCCATGCTGGAATCAGCTCGCCTGCTGTATCGCGGTGAGTCTGCAGTTACACAGCCCAATTTCAATCCCAGCTATCGGTACCTACGAACCAGTGTCAATGGTCGTGTGCTGTACATGGTGCTCGGCTACATCGACCAACGCGCCGAAGGGCCCGTAGAGGTTTGGTACAGCAGCACGGGCGAGGTCGTTCGACTCCTGAATGGACAACTGGTTGGGACCACTGGGCTGTCCACCGACTGGCGTGATGTTCGGCTTCTCGATCCGCCTGCCTGGCAAACTCCAGCTGCTGGTTCCACACAGAATTACGTTCGAGAGCGCGACCTCATGCCAGGGTATCGCTTCGGTATTCGCGACGATATCGCGAGAGCCCCGATCACCCCGCCCGTCGACAGCGCCCTCGTCGGCACCCCTGCAAACTCCTTGCGCTGGTACGAAGAACGCAGCCTGTCCCGACCCGCGGCAGCCTCCGTTCCTCCCGCACGCTTCGGCGTTTCATTTGCTTCTGGCGCCCCCCAAGTCGTGTATTCGGAGCAATGTATTTCCCGCGACATCTGCATGAGCTTCGAACAGTGGACACCCCCCGCACCAGCAGCCGGCACCGCGGCGCGCGCTGGTACATGAGCTCCACCTTCCTGCGAGCCATCAGCCCCCCGCATTGGCCCCGTCGAACGGCCCTTGCCTGCGCGCTGATGGCAAGTCTTGGCGCCGCGGCGGAGCCGTCGCAGAACGCGGCGACCTTTGAACCCGCAAGCGATGCCGAAGTGCGCCCCGGTGAACGACTGAGCACTTGGTTACTCCGCCAACCCGAGAGCACGGCTGCGCCCGGGCTCGCTTGGCGCGTGCCGCAGGAGCGACTGGCTCAGCAGTTCCTGAAGAACACATTGCTGGTGCGCCTCGAGGCAGCCAGCAGGCGCGCACCGCGCTCTGCGCAGCTTGATCGCCTGAAGCTCATCACCTGGCTACAAAATTTGCCGATTACCGGTCGCGTCGCATTGGGCATCGTGGACCCTCGGTGGCTGCAAGCACACCCAGACCAAGATCCTGTGCTCTCGGCCGGCCAGCAACTCGTTGCCCCCCCTCCCCAACTGAAAACCATCGCGGTTGTTCGCCCCGATGGCGAGTTGTGCCACGTAGCACACGAAGCCGGTCGGACCGCTTGGGACTACGTCATCGCCTGCGCTCCCAACAGCACCCACGACTGGGCGTGGGTCGCGCAACCCGATGGCCGAACGTCTCGCGTGGGCATCGCCCCCTGGAATGGCCACCCTTCTGACGAGCCAGCCCCTGGCGCCTGGATCTGGGCAGCGCCGCGCGGCATGACCGAGCTGGTCAACGCATCGGAAGGCATCATCAAGTTCCTGGCGACCCAAGGCCCGTCGCCCCAGACAGCGGCGCTGGGCACCACCACTGCCGCGCTTGCAGCCGCCAAGCCGGCCGCGACACTCAATACGGCCATTCCGCCGTCAGTTCCGCCGGAAAGCGTCATCTCGGTGCGCCCTGACGCCTCGGCCCCGCAATACAAAGCGCCTCGCACAAGCAGCAACGACTGGGGTGAAACCGGACTGCTCCAGACGCCGACGGCGCGCATGGGCGAGGCTGGCGACTTCCGCACGTCGATCAGCCACGTGTCGCCCTATACACGGCTGAACGTGATGTTCCAGCCGCTGGACTGGATGGAGGCCGGCTTTCGCTACACCTCCATCAGCAACCGTGCATACGCCGCCAGCACCACGGGTCAAAGCAACAAGGACAAGAGCATCGACGTGAAGCTCAGGCTTCTGCGTGAATCCGCCTATGTGCCCCAGGTTGCCCTCGGCTTTCGCGACCTTGGTGGTACTGGTCTCTTTTCGGCGGAGTACCTGGTTGCCAACAAGCGCTACGGCGATCTCGACTTCAGCCTTGGTATCGGCTGGGGGTATCTGGGCAACAGCGGCAACATCCGCAACCCCTTGCTGGCTCTGAGCAATCGTTTCAGAACGCGCACCGTGAGTTCCGCGACGGGCGGTGAAGCGAACTTCAAAGCCTTCTTCCGAGGTCCGGCCTCCTTGTTCGGCGGCGTAGAGTGGCGCACGCCCTGGGATCCCCTGACCGTCAAGCTCGAGTACGAAGGCAACAACTACAAGAACGAGCCTCAGCAGAACAACCAGGTTCAGCGCTCCCCCTTCAACATCGGCCTGGAATACCGCTACTCACCCGGCGTCGCCTTCACCGCCGGCCTGGAACGCGGCAACAAGGTGATGGTCGGGCTGACCTTGTCCACCAACATGGCGAACATGCGCGCCAGCAAGCCCGCAGATCCACCGCCGCCCCGCTTCACTCCGGAGGCGCCTGCCAGTCCCCCCGGCTGGGCCGCCACCGCCGCAGAAATCCAAGCCCGCACCGAATGGACCGTACAGCGCATCGCGCCCCAAGGCGACAGTGCACACGTCTGGATCACTGAAAGCCATACGGTGTACCGCGAGGCCCGCGTGCAGCAGGTCATTGCCGTCATGCATCGCGATGCACCGGCATCCATCAAACATTTCGTTCTTCACTTCAACGAGCGCGGACTGGCACTGCACGCACAGGTCGTCGATCGCAGCGAGTGGGTGACGGCACACTACCAGGCACAGACGCCTGCGGAGTTGCGCGCCACGAATCAGCGGGACTACGAGCCACCGCGCGGCCGCACCGAGGACGGCCTTTACGCACCCGCATCGCCACAGCCGGTCACAGCATCGCCTGGCGATGCATCGACTGCGACGCCCTGGGAGCGACGTACAGAGAAATTCACCTTCGGCCTGACCCCGAGCTTCTCGCAGATCCTCGGCGGCCCCGACGCCTTCCTGCTCTATCAACTCGGCGTCTCGGCTACTGCGGAATACCGCTTCACGCCGAGCACCTGGGTGAACGCTGCACTGAACTGGCGCCTGATCGACAACTTCGACAAGTTCACCTACACAGCACCCAGCAACCTTCCCCGCGTGCGAACCTACCAGCGCGAGTACGCAACGACCAAGCGGTTCACCATGCCGGTGTTTCAGCTGACCCACGTGGGCCGACTGAACGAAGACCAGTACTACAGCGTCTACGGTGGAGCCCTCGAGTCGATGTTTGCCGGCGTGGGTGCCGAATGGCTCTACCGTCCGTGGCGCAGCAAGTTCGCCTTCGGCATTGACGTCAACCACGTGCGTCAGCGCGACTTCGCGCAAGACTTCGGCTTGCGCGACTACAAGGTCAACACCGGCCACGCCACGCTCTATTGGGACACCGGTTGGAACGGCGTACAGGCCAGGATCAGCGCCGGTCAGTATCTTGCAGGCGATCGGGGCGTCACCCTCGACATCAGCCGCCGCTTCGACAACGGCGTGACGATCGGGGCGTGGGCCACTAAGACCAACGTGTCCGCCGCACAGTTCGGCGAAGGTAGCTTCGACAAGGGCATCTACGTTTCCATCCCCTTCGACGCATTCTTGCCGCGCTCGAGCAAGTTCACCGCGAACTTTGCCTGGGCCCCGCTGATACGCGACGGCGGCGCCAAGCTGGGGCGTATCAATCCGCTGTACGAAATGACGTCGATACGGGATCCGAAGGCTTTCAGCTTCTCGCCGCCCGACGACAAAGCACCCAAGGCCGGGGACAACATCCTCGACTTCAAGCGGGCCCAGTAGACGGTGAAAACGAAAAGAGCCCCGATTCGGAGCTCTTTTTTGATATCACCCCCAGTGGGACGGGGCAAGAGAAGACTGAGGCAGTTTTGTCGAGTCAGATCGCCACGGCGATCTGATTCGGCGTGGACGGCTGCTCGGCCTCGCCTACTTGCGCAGCACCG
The DNA here is from genome assembly GCF_003581445.1 of Acidovorax cavernicola. NCBI lineage: Bacteria > Pseudomonadati > Pseudomonadota > Betaproteobacteria > Burkholderiales > Comamonadaceae > Acidovorax > Acidovorax cavernicola. The sequence goes on from NZ_QXMN01000062.1 coordinate 24,911, forward strand.
ACTGCCGCGACGAGTGGCAAAGCCCGGTCACGCACACGGTGACGCTCCATATGCACCCAATCCACAACCTCCGCATGGGGCCGATAACCAGGCAGCATCTGCGTCAGCGTCCGCTTCAGCATTGGCACATCACTGCTTTCGAGTGCCGCATTCAGGGTCTCGAACTGGCGCCAGAGCTCATTCCAAGGCAGACAGGGATCGTGCGCCTTCATGACGCGAGGATGCGTCGTAGGCATCGCACTGTCACCAATAAGGAGCTCTTCGTAGAGCTTTTCTCCAGGCCGCAGCCCAGTCACCTGAAGCTCGATATCGCCGTCCGGCGAATGCTCGTCGCGAACCGTGCGCCCCGACAACTCAACCAACCGGCGGGCAAGGTCGATGATCCTCACCGGCTCCCCCATGTCGAGAACGAAGACATCGCCACCCTGCGCCATCGCGCCCGCCTGAATCACCAACTGGGCGGCCTCGGGAATGGTCATGAAATAGCGCGTGATGTCTGCATGCGTCAGTGTGATCGGGCCACCCGCCTCGATCTGCTTGCGAAACAATGGCACCACCGAACCACTAGAACCCAGCACGTTACCGAAACGGACCATCGAGAAGCAGGTGTCCGAACTCTGCTGCGCCAGCCCTTGCAGCGCCATTTCGGCGACGCGCTTGCTGGCGCCCATGATGTTCGTCGGCCGAACGGCCTTGTCGGTGCTGATGAGAACAAAGTTGGGGACCTTGCACTCCATGGCGATCCGCGCCGTCGTGAGTGTGCCCATCGCGTTGTTTCGCACACCCTCTGCCGGATTGTGTTCGACCAAGGGCACGTGCTTGTACGCCGCCGCGTGATAGACCGTGTCGGGACGCCAAGCGCGCATCACTTCGCGTAGCCGCGCGGCATCGCACACCGAGGCGAGCAGCGGGACAACACGTACGTTCGGTGCCAGTTGCTCCAACTCCTGATGGACACCGTAGAGCGCGTACTCGCTCAACTCCACAAGCAACAGCGTGGAAGGAGACAGCTGAACGATCTGCCGGCACAGCTCGCTGCCAATAGAACCGCCAGCGCCCGTAACCAGCACTACCTGACCGCGGATGTGCTTGTGCAACAGATCCGCCACCGGCGCGACTGGATCCCGTCCCAGCAAGTCCTCGATGTCGACTTCGACCAGGTCGTTCACCTGCACCTTGCCATTGGCCAGATCGAGAAGCCCCGGAAGCATCCGTACATGCAGATGCAACGGCAACAACTGGTTCAGAATTTCAACGCGGCGCCCACGACTGGCAGAAGGCATCGCCAAAAGCACGTCTGTGATGCCCCAACCGGCAGCGTTGTTGCTAAGCCATTCCGACGACTGAATCCGCAGACCGTTGATCGTGTTGCCTTGAAGGTGCGAGTCATCGTCAACGAAAGCGCGGACGACCATGTCCCGACTTTGGGCCAATGCCGCAGCCAGTTGCAAACCCGCGCTACCTGCACCGTAGATCACCACCTGAGGCAGTTGCTTGCGCTGCAACGCGCTCATGTAGAGGCCGCCCAGCCAGTAGCGCGCAAACATGCGCGAACCGGCGATAGCCAGGAACAAGAGCAACGGCACTAGCAATCCGACCGTACGAGGCACCCCTCGCACACCGACCACCGAGAAGATCAGCGCATAACCGAGGCCAAACAACACGCACGCGCGCACGATGGCCATGACTGCAGCCGTCCCGGCATATCGAAAGATGGCTCTATAGAGCCCGAACACCACAAAGAGGGGAAGCGCAAGGGCGACAGCGACCGCGACAGCCGACCACTGAACGCCACGCGGCGTCATCCATTGCTCGAAACGAAAGCTGAATGCCAACCAGACACACAGGACGCAGAGCATTGCATCGACCCCTAGAGCCAGCATGCGCTTCATGGGGCGCGGCAAGGCAAGCAAGGGCGCAGCCAGACGATTGATCACACTGAAAACTCCTGCGGCGTTTGGAGTGCGCCGCGCTGCAACAATTGTCCGTGAAGGGTACCCACC
>NZ_QXMN01000158.1:0-2097 GCF_003581445.1 Acidovorax cavernicola
GACCGTGCCGGCCGCATCTGCCTGGGCAAGCGCCCGTCCACGGGCATCTGGGCCGGGCTCTACAGCCCGCCGGTGTTCGCGGACGCGGCGGCGCTGGAAGCCGATGTGCAGGCGCGCTGGCCGCGGGGCGGCGTGCAGCTCGAGCACCAGCCCGCCTTCCTGCATGTGCTCACGCACCGCGATCTGCACCTGCATGCGGTGGTCGCGCGCGTCGAAGCGGCGGAGCCCGCGGCCGACGATTGGTACACGCGCGCGCAGTGGAGCGAGATGGGGCTGCCCGCGCCGGTGCGCAAGCTGCTGGAGCGCGAAGGCTAGATTTCCGCGGCGGCCGTGCGCGCGTCAAGTTCCCGGTGCCGGGTCAGCGTGGGCCATTCCTTGCCGAAATGCGCGGCGAGCTGCTCGACCAGGAACACGGAACGGTGCCGGCCGCCGGTGCAGCCAATGGCCACGGTGACATAGCTGCGGTGGTTCTGCTCGAGCAGCGGCAGCCAGTGTTCGAAGAACTGCGCGATCTGCTGCTGCATCTCGAGCACTTCGGGCTGCTGGCGCAGGAACGCCTGCACCGGCGCATCCTTGCCGGAAAACGGCCTTAGTTCGGTGTCGTAGTACGGGTTGGGCAGCATGCGCACATCGAACAGATAGTCGCAGTCCACCGGAATGCCGTGCTTGAAGCCAAACGACTGGAACACCAGCGTCATCTGCCCCTGGGGCACGGTCAGCAGGCTCTTGACGTAGCTTTGCAGCTGCGACGGCCGGATGCTGCTGGTGTCTATGACCTGGGATTGCTCGCGCAGGTCGGCGAGCAGTTCGCGCTCCCATTCGATGGTCTGCACCAGCGCGCCGCGGCCTTGCTGCAGCTCGTCGCTCGACAGCGGGTGGCGCCGCCGGGTTTCCGAAAAGCGCCGCACCAGCGTGCCGGTGGAGGCGTCGAGAAACAGCGATTGCACCACCGCACCCTGGTTGCGCAGCAGCGCGAGTTGCGCGGGCAGCTGGGGCAGGCCGGTGGCGCTGCGCGCGTCGATGGCGATGGCCACGCGGTTGCCATGGTGCGCATGCTCGAGGGCGACGAACGAAGCCAGCAGCTCGGGCGGCAGGTTGTCGACGCAGTAGTAGCCCGCGTCCTCGAGCGCATGCAGCGCCACGGATTTTCCGGAACCGGACATGCCGGTGATCAACACGATTTCAAGGGGCATGCATCAACCTCTGCGCGCGGGCACTACCGCTTGCTGGAGCATTTCGCGCGCGTGTGCCATGGTGGTTTCGGACAGGCGCTCGCCGCCGAGCATGCGCGCGACTTCGCCGACGCGGGTCTCGGGCGCGAGCGCGGTGACAGTGCTCGTTGTGGCCTGCTTGTCGCGCTTCTTCGCGACCACGAGGTGGTGATCTGCGCAGGCCGCGACCTGGGGCAGGTGGGTCACGGCCAGCACCTGGCGGTCCTGGCCGAGCTTGTGCATCAGCCGGCCCACGGTCTCGGCGACGGCGCCGCCCACGCCGGAATCCACTTCGTCGAAGATCAGCGTCGAGGCCTCGCCCAGTTCGCTGGTCGTGACCGCGATCGCCAGCGAGATGCGCGACAGCTCGCCGCCCGACGCGACCTTGCCTATCGGCTTGGGGCTGGCGCCCGGGTGGCCGGCGACGAGAAACGCGAGCGCGTCCACGCCATGCGGGCCGGGCTCCTCGGCCGCGGTCTGCGCGACTTCGAAGCGCCCGCCCTGCATGCCCAGGCCCTGCATCGCCAGCGTGATCGCGCGCGACAGCTTGGGCGCGGCCTTGGCGCGCTGCTGCGACAGCGCGCGCGCGGCCTGCTCGTATTGCGCCCGGGCGGCATCGGCCTGGGCGCGCAGGCCCGCGATGTCGACCACGGCATCGAGCTGGCGCAGTTCTTCCTGCCAGCCCGCGAACAGCTGCGGCAGTTCGGCCGGCAGGCGCTTGTAGCGGCGCGCGAGCTGCATCCACAGCGACAGGCGGGTGTCGAGTTCGGCCAGGCGCTCGGGGTCGAGTTCGGTGCGGCGCAGATAGGTCTGCAGCGAATGGCGCGCGTCGCCGATCTGCGCGAGCGCCGAGGCCAGCACGTCGGCGATTTCCTTGAATTCGGGG
>NZ_QXMN01000159.1:0-2083 GCF_003581445.1 Acidovorax cavernicola
CTCAGATGGGTGCCGGTGATCACCAGGCTGCGACACTGGGCGAGAAAGTCTTCGTGGATGTCGTCGGCGCAAAGCGCCATGTCGGCGCAGTTCTCGCGCGCAAACAGCAGCGGGAAGGTGTCCTGGTCCTTGATGCCCAGCAGCACCATGCCCGTGAGGCGTTCGGCATCGACCTGCACCTGGCTCGTGTCGCAGCCTTCGCGCTGCAGCGTGGCGCACAGGAAGCGGCCGTTCTGCTCGTTGCCCACGCGCGAGATCATCGCCGAGCGCATTCCCAGGCGGGCCGTGCCGAAAGCGATGTTCGCGGACGAGCCGCCGAGGTATTTGGAAAAGCTGCTCGCCGCCTCGAGGCTGCAGCCGATCTGCTGGGCATAGAGGTCGACGGCCAGGCGCCCGAGGCAGGCGACGTCAAAGGGGCGGTCGGCGGGAAAAGGCAGCGTGCTCATGGTTTCCTTGTTGGTCACATCGGCAGCGCGCAGGCCCCGCCGGATAATCTTCGCGAACGGATGATAATCCGATATAGAAAATATTTTCTAAATTTATGAAAAATAGAACAACACCCCGGGAAACGCCGCCGCCATCCCAATCCCCTGCGGGGTTTGCGGATACCGCGGCCTTTCTGGCGGGCGTGCAGGCGCAGTTCGACGGCCTGAGCCGCCAGCTCAAGGCCATTGCGCGTTACGTGGAAATGCACCGCGACCGGCTGGTGCTCGACGGCGTGCAGGCCACGGCCGAAGCCTGCGGCGTGCAGCCTTCGGCCGTGGTGCGCTTCGCCAAGCACTTCGGCTTCAGCGGCTATTCAGAATTGCAGGCGCTGTTCCGCGCCGACGCCGAACGCCAGCTCGCGCCCAACCGCGGCTACCAGGAGCGCATCCGCGGCCTGATCGTTCCGGGCGCGCAGACGCTGGCCGTGGGCCAGCTGGCGCGCGAAGTCATAGAGCGCAGCGTCGACAGCCTGCAGGCCCTGCAGCGCCAGCTGCCCGACGACCGCTTCGAAGCCGGTGTCGATCTGATGGTGCAGGCGCCCGCGATCTGGCTCGCGGCGTCCCGGCGCGCGTTCCCGGTCGGCGCCTACCTCGCCTATGCGCTGCAGCACACGGGCAAGGCCGTGCACTGGCTCAACGGCCTGGGCGCGATGCAGCAGCTCGAATTGCGCGCGCTGCGCCCCGGCGATGTGATGCTCGCGGTGTCGTTCGCGCCCTATGCGCAGGAAACGCTGGAGATGGCCCAGGCGGCCGTGGCCCGCGGCGCGCACCTGATCGCGCTCACCGACAGCCAGCTGAGCCCGCTGGCCGCGCAGGCCAAGGTGGTGCTGATCGCCCAGGACGGCGCGACCTTCGGTTTCCGGTCGCTGACGAGCACACTGGCGCTCGCGCAGTCGTTGTTCCTGGGACTGGCCTATAAGCTGGAACTGGCTTACGAAGCGCCCGTGGCCACGGATTGAGGCAGGGCCTGCCCCTGCGCCGAAGCCGGCAGACCGAACACGCGGTCGAACGCCCAGTTGAACGCAAAGGTGTAGACCAGGAAGAACAGCAGCAGTCCCAGGTCCATGAGGAATGCCTGCCAGAGGCTCACATTGAACCACCAGGCGAACAGCGGCACCAGCATCACGACCAGACCGCCTTCCATGCCCAGCGCATGCGCGACGCGGCGCGCGAAGCCACGGCCGCGGCGCGCCTGGCGTGCTTCCCTGCGTTCGAACAGGCCGTTCCAGACCACGTTCCAGGCGACGGCGATCGCCGAGGTGACGACCGCGATGACGCTCGAATGCGCCGCGCTTTCGCCGGTCAGGGCCGCGAGGCCGAAAGAGGTCGCGACTATGGCCAGCAATTCGAACAGGGTGACATACACGACGCGCCGCCAGGGGCCCTGCAGCTGGCGTTTCGGAGAAGAGATATTCAAAGACATGCGCTGAATTTATAGGGTTTCCACTGATAACAAAAGTCAGGATCTTTCAGATTTACTGATAGATTGCAGCCATGGCCTTCTCTTCCGATAACGTGCTGGTGTTCCTCGCCGTGCTCGACCACGGCTCGTTTTCGGCCGCCGCGCGCGCGCTGTCGCGCGTGCCTTCGGCCGTGAG
>NZ_QXMN01000063.1:0-24623 GCF_003581445.1 Acidovorax cavernicola
CCGCAGATCGTGCGCGAGGTGTCGGTGCCGGCCAACGGCACGCTCCTGATCGACAAGCCGCTGCGCTCGGGCCAGCAGGTGTATGCGCGCGGCGGCGACGTGGTGGTGACGGCCATCGTGAGCTTCGGCGCCGAAGTCATCGCCGACGGCAACGTGCATGTGTACGCGCCGCTGCGCGGCAAGGCCATTGCCGGTGCGCGCGGCAACACCGAGGCGCGGATCTTCTCGACCTGCATGGAAGCGCAGCTCGTGGCGATCGCCGGCATCTACCGCACGAACGAAGTGCCGCTGCCCGAGCCCGTGCTCGGCAAGCCCGCCCAGGTGCGCCTGGACGGCAAAAAGATAGCGATCGACGCGATCCCCTGAGATGACGCAGGAACAGGAACGCGGCGACGCCGAACATCAATCGACAACTGAATCGAAACAAGAAGGAATGGCGATGGCCAAAATTGTGGTGGTGACCTCGGGCAAGGGCGGCGTCGGCAAGACGACCACGAGCGCCAGCTTCGCGTCGGGCCTTGCGCTCGCCGGCAAGAAGACGGCCGTGATCGACTTCGACGTGGGCCTGCGCAACCTCGACCTCATCATGGGCTGCGAACGCCGCGTGGTGTACGACCTGATCAACGTGATCCAGGGCGAAGCCAACCTGAGCCAGGCGCTCATCAAGGACAAGCAGTGCGACAACCTGTTCGTGCTGGCCGCCTCGCAGACGCGCGACAAGGAAGCCCTGTCGCAGGAAGGCGTGGAGAAGGTGCTGACCGACCTGGCCGCCATGGACTTCGACTACATCGTCTGCGACTCGCCCGCCGGCATCGAGACCGGCGCCATGATGGCGATGCACTTCGCCGACGAGGCGCTGATCGTCACCAACCCCGAAGTCTCTTCGGTGCGCGACTCGGACCGCATCCTGGGCATGCTCAGCAGCAAGACCAAGCGCGCCAAGGACGGCGGCGAGCCGATCAAGGAGCACCTGCTGATCACCCGCTACAACCCGAACCGCGTGGCCGGCGGCCAGATGCTCTCGCTGGAAGACATCCAGGACATCCTGCGCATCAAGCTGATCGGCGTGATCCCCGAGTCGGAAAGCGTGCTGCACGCCTCCAACCAGGGCGTGCCCGCCATCCACGACAAGGACACCGACGTGGCCCAGGCGTACAGCGACGTGGTCGCACGCTTCCTTGGCGAAGACAAGCCGATGCGCTTCGTCGAAGCCGAGAAGCCGGGCTTCTTCAAACGGATTTTCGGGAGCAAGTAGGCATGTCGTTTCTCTCGTTCCTGCTGGGTGAGAAGAAGAAGACTGCGAGCGTTGCCAAGGAGCGCCTGCAGATCATCCTCGCTCACGAGCGCTCCAGCCTCAGCGGCAAGAAGCGCCCCGATTACCTGCCGGAGCTCCAGCGCGAGCTGGTGGCGGTGATTTCCAAGTACGTGTCGATCAACGCCGACGACATCAAGGTCCACCTGGAAAAGCAGGACGACCTCGAAGTGCTGGACATCAAGATCGAACTGCCGGATCCGGCGCCCGTGCCGGCGCGCTGAACCCCGGCCTTCAGGACCGGGGCGGCGCCACCACGAAGCGTGCCACCTGGTCCAGCACCGCCGCCTCCTTGAGGATGCGGCGGTGGCCCCATCCCTGCGTGGGAAAGAGCCTTGCCCCGGCGATCGCATCACGAAATGCCTCGGCATCGGCAAAGCGGTTCACGCGGTCGTCGCGGTCATGCACGATCAGCGTCGGCTGCGCGATGCGCGGCCCCACGGCGGCGGGCTCCAGCTGTTGCATCAGGATGCCCTCGCGCGCTTCGATGAGGCGCTGCATGCCGGCCCGCGTGCGCTCGCTGAGGCCGAACACCTGCGCGAAGTAGCGCGTGTACTCGCGCGGCGAAGCCGGCGGCGCCAGCAGCACCAGCCGTTCGGTCGGCAACCCCCGCCCCGCCGCATAGGCCAGCGCATTGGCCCCCAGCGAATGTGCGATGGCCGCGCGCAGCACATGGCCGTCGGCACCGAGCCGCGCCGTGACGTAGTCGATGGCCCGCGCGAACTGCGGCAGGTTGCTGGCCGTGCCGGCGCTGCGGCCGTGCGCCGGCATCTCCAGCAGCACGGGCCGCAGGCCCTGCGCGGCCACGGCTTGCGCCAGCGGCAGCATCTGGCCCGCATGGCCGCCCCAGCCGTGCACCAGCAGCACGACCGGCGCCGATTCGGCCCCCGAGTCCTGCGCGGCGAGGTGGTAGATGCCGAGGTTCGCGTCCTCGAACGACCAGGCCTCGCGGCGCCAGTCGGCGCCGGGGTGCTGGCCCCGGTACAACCACTTGGGTGGCAGCGGCGTGCCGAACACGCGGTAGGCCGCGCGCACGCCGAGCGCGGGCCACACCCGCTGCGAGGCACCGAGGCCGAAGCGCATCGCGCGCATCAGCGGGCTGGCGCTGTAGTAGCCGGGAGGGGCGGTGGTGCTGGTGGTGCTTGTCATGGGGAAGGCTTTCTTTGAGAGGCTCAGTCAGTACCAGACCCAGTCCTGATTGCTGCACGGCAGGCTGCGCAGCGTGTCCTGCACGCCGCGCACACCGAGGAGGGCCGCATAGGCGGCGAGAAAGAGGGCAATGATCAGCATGGGGCTTCTCCTTTTTTATCGCACGATGGTGCGAAATTAAGGCAAACGAAGAGGCAATGAATCGTCGTCTGCGGATGCGCCTCAGGCGCGGTAGCTGGAAAGAAGGCGCTGCCAGGTCAAGCCCGCGCGCTCGGCCGCATGTCCGTCGCGCAAGAAGCGCGCGTCGTGCAGCTGGTTCATCATGATTCCGTTGATCTCGCTGACGAGTTGGGCCGGATCGGTGTCGGCCTTGAGCTCGCCGGTCTCGACCGCCTGCAGCACCGTGCGGCGCAGCGCGGCGCGCCAGCGCGTGATCTCGTCGAGCAGCAGGTCGCGCAGCTCGCCTTCGCGGTCGTCGAACTCGAAGGCGCCGGCCACGTAGAGACAGCCGGTCTGGGCCTCCACGTCGCGCGTGCGGGCGATCCAGCGCGCAACGATGTCGTTCAGGCGCGGCAGGCCCTTGGGCTTCTGCATGGCGGGCACGAACACTTCGGCCAGGAAGCCGCGGCCGTACTCCTCGATGACGGCCTTCTGCAGCGCCTCGCGCGAACCCACGCGCGAGAACACGCCGCTCTTGGACAGCCCCAGCCGGCTCGCAACGGCCTGCAGCGAGATCGCCTCCAGCCCTTCGGCCAGCGCGAGATGCATCGCCGCGCCGACGATGGCGGCGCGGGTGAGTTCGCTTTTCTGGGTCTTGGCGTCCATGCGGCGAACTTTAGCACAGTCGTGCGAAACATCAAGATCCCCACGCAGAATGGCTTCATAGATGTTTTGCTCATGTGAAACCAACAAACGCATCGTTCCCCGCATAAGCACTTCTGCCGAGAATCGCCGGTCGGCCCCGTCCGGGGTCCGGACCTTTCACCTCCTCGCGCCAGATGAACTTCCAACAGCTGCGCTCGGTACGCGAGGCCGTTCGTTGCGGCTTCAACCTGACCGAGGTCGCCCACACCCTTCACACCTCGCAGCCCGGCGTGAGCCGGCAGATCCGCGAACTCGAGGAAGAGCTCGGCATCGAGCTCTTCGTGCGTGCCGGCAAGCGGCTCACGGGCCTCACCGAGCCCGGCGGCCATGTGCTGCCGATCATCGAGCGCATGCTGATGGAGAGCAGCAACCTCAAGCACGCGGGCCAGGAGTTCGTCGCGCAGCAAAGCGGTCTGCTCTCGGTGGCGGCCACGCACTCGCAGGCGCGCTATGCGATGCCCGTGGCGGTGCAGGAATTCCGTGCGCAGTTCCCGAACGTGAAACTGCACCTGCACCAGGGCTCGCCCAAGCAGATCGCGCAGATGCTGCTCGACGGCGAGGCCGACGTGGGCATCGCCACCGAGGCACTGGGCGACTACCCGCAGCTGGTCGCCCTGCCCTGCTATCGCTGGACGCACTCGGTGATCGTGCCGCCCAGGCACCCGCTGCTGGATGCGCCGCTCACGCTCGAAGCGCTCACGCAGTACCCGCTGATCACCTACGACACGGGCTTCACGGGCCGCTCGCGCATCGACGAGGCCTTCGAGCAGCGCGACCTGCAGCCCAACATCGTGCTGGCCGCGATGGACGCCGACGTCATCAAGACCTACGTGCAGCTGGGCCTGGGTGTGGGCATCGTCGCCGGCGTGGCCTACGAGGCCGAACGCGACACGCAATTGCGCGCGCTCGATGCGGGGCGGCTGTTCGGCATCAACCTCACCAAGCTCGCGGTGCGGCGCGGCAACTACCTGCGCAAATACGTCTACGCCTTCATCGAATCATTCGCGCCGACGCTGACGCGCGCCATTGTCGAGAAGGCCTTGGGCGACGAGGTCAAGGCTTCTCACTACGAGATTTAGTTCTTGTGCCACGAAATCGACACTTTGGGCTCCAGGGTTGAAAAGAATGCATGCAGCTTCACACAAGCGGCGTACATTCGGGTTAATTCCTTGGCTCCCGAAACGGATCAGCAATGGCATCGACTTCGCAGCAGCAGCAACAGGCCGCCCGGGCCGCCCAGAAGGCGGCAGACGCAGCAGAGAAACGCGAACGCCTGAAACGTGCGCTGCCCGCCACGGTCGAACTGCTGCAAAGCCGCCAGGCCGATCGCATCGACGACCACGACATCGATGCCTACGTCGATCTCAACTGGCTCGAATGGCATGGCGGCGGCTTGCGCCTCACCATCACCGGGCGCAACGTGTGTGCCCAGTCGGCCGCCACCGCGGTGGCCTGACAGGCAGACAAGCCCGCTCGTCTCTCCTCCCCAAAAAAGCAAACCGCCACAGTCACCTGTGGCGGTTTTCGCATGCGGAGAATGAAGAGGCTTACTGGCCCGCGATGATCTGCGCGATCAGGCCCGTGGCGATGGCCGCGAGCACGTAGTCGCCACCCACGCCCACCCACTGGTAGCCGCGCGGCGGTTGCTGCAGGCGGTAGGCGCGCCAGTCGTTCACCACGTAGTTGCGGCCGCGGTATTCCATCGGTACGCGACCGCCGCGGCGCCACTCGGTGTGCGGCTGCGGAAAGCCGCGGCGATCGAACTGGCGCCCGTCGCGGAAGTCCTGGTCGCCGCGGTAGCCGGCGTGGGGACCGCGATGCGCGCGGTGATCGTCGCGCTGCTCGTAGCGGCCGCCGCCGGGACGGTGGTCGTCGCCCCGGCGATCTTGCGCCAGCGCGCTTCCAGCCGCCAGGGACATTGCGAGCGCCGCAACGGCGGCAGTGGTCAGGCGCTTGGTACGGAAGATCATCTGGAACTCCTTTGTTGGTGTGTGATGACGGCTTCATTCTGGGCAGCGCATGTGTCCGCTTCGGGTGCATCAGGTCGCCGTCCGATGAAATCCGGTAAGCGCAGGTATCCGTACGGCGTCTCGTCCTTCATGCGTCTTTCGGGCTTCGCTGGCTTAAGCTGCGCGCCACATGAAACGACGTCACCTCCTCCAGCTGCTGGCCGGCGTGCCGGCCACCGCCCTGCTTGCCGCGTGCGGCAAACGAAAGGCCTCTTCCGCCAACGCCCTCAAGGCGGACGCCCGCGTGCTGGCGCTGGGCGACAGCCTGACCTTCGGCTATGGCGCGTCGCCGGAGACCTCCTGGCCCGCGAAGCTGGGCGAGCTCACGGGATGGCAGGTGGAGAACGCGGGCGTCAACGGCGACACGTCGGCGGGTGCGTTGCAGCGCCTGCCCGCGCTGCTGTCCGCCGGCAGCTACGACGCGATCCTGATCGGCATCGGCGGCAACGACATGCTGCGCGGCGTGTCGCCTGCAAGCACGCGCGAGAACCTCGCGGCGCTGATCGAGCAGGCGCGCGCGCACACCTCGCATGTGGCGGTGCTGGCCACGCCCGCGCCCGATGCCATGCGCGCGGTGGTCGGCTCGCTCAGCGACGCGCCGTTCTATGAAGAGGTGGCGAAGTCGGGCCAGGCGCTGCTCGTCGCCGGTGTGTATTCGAGCGTGCTGTCGGATGCGGCCCTGCGCTCGGACCGCATCCACGCGAACGCGCAGGGCTACGCCAAGGTGGCGGAGCAGCTGGCCGACCAGCTCAAGGCTGCGGGCTGGCGCTGAGGGCTGTGGCGCGGTCGTCGGAGCGCGTCGATTCGCGCGCTGTGGCACCACGCACCGGCAGGCTCTCCAGCACGCCGAACAGCAGTTCCATCGCGGTGAAGCCGAGGACGATCACGCTGGCCCCCTGCGTCACAGCGTAGGCCTGCCAAGTGGCGAACAGGAAGCGCGCCACGGCGTCATAGCGGCCATAGCGCAAGCGCGGATCGCGGATGCGCAGCACGGCCCAGACGGTGACCACGGAGCCGAGCAGGTTGGCCATCAACATGTGCACCGGGTCGAAGGCCGGAAAGCTGCCCGGCAGCTGCAGCGTCTGGATGGTCCACAGCAGCAGAGCGTGCACTGCGGCAAAGGTCCATGGCGTGGCGAAGCCGATGGTCACCACGAGGTCGTACCAGGCACTGGCGCGGACGATGCGTTGGTAGGTGGGAAGCGCGATCATGAAGAAGAGCCCTGCAGGGAGTGAAGAAGCCCCGGAAGCTAAAGCCTCGGGTACGCTCCAGGGTCAAGCACATTCTTCAAAGAAGGACCACAGACCATGCAGATCGGCCAGCTGGCTTCGGCGACGGGCTTGAGTCGCGACACGCTGCGCTTCTACGAAGAGCGCGGCCTGATCCGCGCGCAACGCGGCGGCAACGGCTACCGGGTCTATGCGAAGGAAACCGTGCAGATGGTGGGCTACATCCGCACCGCGCAGAAGCTCGGCTTCAGCCTCCACGAGATCGGCGACAACCTGCCCGCGGTGTGGGAATCGGCCGCACCCGATCAAGCCATCGCGGCGCTGCTGGCCGACAAGGTCGCGGTCATCGACCAGAAGATCGCCGAGCTGAACGCGCTGCGGCAGGACCTGCTGAAGCGCGTGCCCGCCGGCTGCCCGATGGCTCAGGCGGCCTGCGCGCGCAGCAGGTCGACGTAGGCGCCCTGCACCAGCTGGTCCTCGGTCACACCGAGCCGGGCCATGAGCGCATGGGCTTCGGCCACGCCGGCGTCGGCAGGCTCGCCCTCCTGCAGCACCACCTCGAGTTCGAGGAATTCACCGAGCCCTTCGACACGGTCCAGATGCACACGCGTGCGGCCCACCAAGAACAGGCGGCGCTGCTTGCGCACGCGGCCGGCCTGGCCCCAGGCGAGCGTGAGCGATTCGCGCAGCGCGTCGGGCGTGGTGACGGGCGTGATCAGGTAGAACGATTCCTTCGGGCCGCTGCTGTCGGCGCGGCAGTAGAAGATGAGTTCGGCGCGATCGGGCGCGAAGGTGCGTAGCTTGAGACGGTCGGCGCTGTGGGCGCAGCGGAAGAAGGTGTCGTCTTGCGCGATCTCGATGGGCCCCTGGTCGGCGAGTGTCGCGACGATGCTTGCGATGCGATCGACGCTGTCGATGCGAGCCTTGATCTCTACGTTTCTCGCCATATCAGGATCTCCCCCAGGCTGCGCGCACTTCGTGTCGCTTCGCCAACCCCCGTCCGGGGGCAACACCTGCGGCCCGGCAGAGCCGGTTCCGCGGTGTTTCTGGATTGACGCGGTCGATGATCAAGGCGCGTTGCCCTGCGGCCCCACAGGCGGCGGTGCCGCGCGTCCGCTGGAGCCCGGTGCCAGCTTGCGTCCGAAGGATTCACCGACGTTACGCACGGGCCGACTGGCCTTCTCCGACACGTTGGCGACGCCGCGGCGCGTGGCCGCATCGGCGCGGTTGACGCCACGGCCGGCGGCATTGGTGCCGCGCTGCACGCCGCCCACCACCTTGCCATTGCGCGATGGCGACTTGATGGTGTGGGCGCGTTCCGCCTGGGGCGGGTTGTCGGCGCTCTGCGCCTGCGCGGTGGTCGCGGCCAGCATCAGCAAGGCACCACCTGCCGCTGCGAGGGCCAGGGATTGGAATGAAGTGGTCATGGGGAACCTCCTTGTCAGTCGTTGGGTTCGTCGACGGTGTCTGCGGCTGCGGCGCGCGCCATGCGCTCGCTCTTCCAGTACACGTCATCGCCGCCGTTCATGCGGTTGAGCACGCGCGCGAGCACGAAGAGCAGGTCGCTGAGCCGGTTGAGGTACTGGCGCGGCGCATCGTTGAGTTCAGTGCTGGCGCCCAGCGACACCACCGCGCGCTCGGCGCGCCGCGCCACGGTGCGGCACACATGCGCCTGCGAGGCCGCGCGCGTGCCGGCCGGCAGGATGAATTCGGCCAGGCGCGGCAATGCGGCGTTGTGGTCGGCCAGTGCGTTGTCGATCTGCAGCAGCGCCTCCGGCTTGAGCAGCGTGAAACCGGGCATCGAGAGCTCGCCGCCGAGGTTGAAGAGCTGATGCTGCACGTCGACCAGAAGCTCGCGCACGGGCTCTGGCAGCGGCTCGCACAGCAGCACGCCGATGTGTGAGTTGAGTTCGTCCACGTCGCCCATCGCGTGCACGCGCAGATGGTCCTTGGGCACGCGGGTGTTGTCGCCCAGGCCGGTGGTGCCGTCGTCGCCGGTGCGGGTGGCGATCTGTGAGAGTCGGTTGCCCATGAAGGCTCCTGTGGGGTTGCCTACAGCGCGACCGTCGATGCGTCGATCTTGCCGGCCAGCCATTGCAGGCCTGCAAGATGCTGCTGGTCGTGGCTGCAGAGGTAATGAATGAGGCTGCGCATCGTGAGCGGGCCGTAGCCCTCGAACACGGCCGTGCGCGCGAGCTGCGCGTCGCTCAGCTGCGAGACGATCTCCATCGTCTGCACGCGCGCCAGGCGGAACTCGGCAAGCACTGTCGCGGCATCGGCCGCGCCGTAGTTGCGTTCGATGGCCAGCGGTTCGCTGTCGATCGATGCGAGCGTCGGATGGGCCTCGGCAAGCGTGCGCCGGAAACGCACATGGTAGCCCTCGATCTCGATGTCGCGCACATGGCACAGCTGCTCGATGGCAGTGAAGGCCTCGCTGGGCACGCCCTCCCGCGAAGGCGGCGCCCAATGCCGGAAAGCCTCGGGAATGGCCGCGTAGTGGGCTTCGAGCTGCGAGGGGAAAGCCGCAAGGGCTGCAAGGGTCGTGGGGTTCATGTCTTCTACCGAAGCGCATTATGGTGCGCGCTCCGTAAAATGACCGATCCCCCTCAGCCCCTCCAGGAGACGCCCGATGAACGCCCCGACTTCCACTTCGCATCTGATGCCGGCGCTTCATCTGCGCGATGTGCCCGCGGCCCTGATCGACGGGCTGAAGGCGCGCTTCGGCGACAACTGTTCCACGGCGATGGCGGTGCGCACGCAGCACGGTCGCGACGAGTCCTCGTTCGACGCGCCACCGCCCTCGGCCGTGGTGTTCGCCGAGAGCACGCAGGACGTGGCCGATGCCGTGAAGCTCGCGAGCGAACACAGCGTGCCGGTCATCCCCTTCGGCGTGGGCTCTTCGCTCGAAGGCCACCTGCTCGCGGTGCAGGGCGGCATCAGCATTGACGTGTCGCGCATGAACCAGGTGCTGTCGATCAACGCCGACGACCTCACGGTGACCGTGCAGCCGGGCGTCACGCGCAAGCAGCTCAACGAAGAGATCAAGAGCACGGGCCTGTTCTTCCCCATCGACCCGGGCGCCGACGCCTCCATCGGCGGCATGACGGCCACGCGCGCCAGCGGCACGAACGCGGTGCGCTACGGCACGATGCGCGAGAACGTGCTGGCGCTCGAAGTGGTCACGGCCAGCGGCGATGTCATCCGCACCGGCACGCGCGCCAAGAAGTCGTCGGCCGGCTACGACCTCACGCGCCTCATGGTGGGCAGCGAAGGCACGCTGGGCGTGGTCACCGAGGTCACGCTGCGCATCTACCCGCTGCCCGAAGCGGTGTCGGCGGCGATCTGCTCGTTCCCGAGCATCGAGGCCGCGGTGCGCACCACCATCGAGACGATCCAGCTGGGCGTGCCGATCGCGCGCGTCGAACTGATCGACGTGAACACGGTGCGCATGGTCAACGCCTACGCCAAGCTGGGCCTGCGCGAAGAGCCGATGCTGCTGATGGAATTCCACGGCTCGCCGGCCGGTGTGAAGGAGCAGGCCGAGACGGTGCAGGAGATCGCCAGCGGCCACGGCGGCAACGCCTTCGAATGGGCCAGCACACCGGAAGAACGCACGCGCCTGTGGACCGCGCGGCACAACAGCTACTTCGCGGCCGTGCAGTCGCGCCCGGGCTGCCGCGTGATCTCCACCGACACCTGCGTGCCGATCTCGCGCCTGGCCGACTGCCTGCTCGACTCGGTGGCCGAGGCCGACGCCAGCGGCATCCCCTACTTCCTCGTCGGCCACGTGGGCGACGGCAACTTCCACTTCGGCTACCTGCTCGACCCGAACATCCCCGAAGAGCGCGTGAAGGCCGAGGAACTGAACCACGCGCTGGTGAGCCGCGCGCTGGCGCTCGAAGGCACCTGCACCGGTGAGCACGGCGTGGGCCTGCACAAGATGGACTTCCTGGTGACCGAGGCCGGCGTGGGCGCGATCGACATGATGCGCACGATCAAGCGCGCGCTCGATCCGAAGAACATCATGAATCCCGGCAAGATCTTCAGCCTCTGATCCCTCTCGATCACACATGAAAAAGCCCGGCGACTCGCGAGAGCGCCGGGCTTTTTCGTTGGCCCGAAGGCCGACGGGTTCTGGTTCTCTTACCTGCGGCGACGTGCCGGTGCCGGCTCCGGCGGCACGTAGGTCTGCGACGGCGCCGCACCGCCGTCCACGCCCAGGCGGCCACCGCCACCGAGGCCCTGCCCACGCACGGTCTGTGCCTTGTAGTTGCGCAGCGAACGGACCATCTGGTTGAAGGCATCCATGAAGGCTGCGGCGATCACCTTGCCCTGCGCGGTGTTGGTGTAGCCGCCGAGGCCACCGGCGCCGCTGCGACCGGCCAGGCCACCAAAGGCGCCGAAATCGGTCTTGGAGGCGCTGCCCTCGGCCGCTGCGACCTGCACGCCCGAGCGGTTGTCGATGAGCGTCAGCAGCGCGCTGGCTTCCTTGGTCTGCATGCTGCCGCCGATGGCTGCGATGGCGCGGCCACGGCCGCCGCCCACGAGGCCGCCGAGCGCACCACCGATGCCGCCGGCATCGCTGTTGCTGAACACGATCTCGGGCGACAGCCCGTAGTCCGAAGCGACCATCTGGCCGCGGCCGAAGTTGCTGCCGCCGCGCATCTCGCCCGACTGCTGCAGCGCGCGTTCACGCGTCATGGCATTCATGCCGGCCGCACCGCGCTCGACCACCACGAAGCAGTTCGACTGCTGCACCAGCAAACGCAACAGATTTGCAGTAGGTGGCAGGCGGTACTCACCCGTGAGGATCGTGTACCAGCCGGCATTGACGTTCTCGACCAGCGACACGGTGCCCAGCGGCGACTCGCAGCGCTCGAGCTGGCTGCTTTCACCCGACGTGGCACCGCCGGCGGCGCTGCCCGTGGCCATGGTCTTGGCGGACTGGCTGCCCATCTGCATGTCGGTGGTGGCGCAGCCCGTGAGCAGCAACGCGCCGACCGCGACGGCAGCGAGCGGGAATTTGGTGGCGAAGAACGGCATGGTCGACTCCCTCGGTTCGATGGCGGTGTTTTTGCAAAGGTGAAAAAACCGCGATCGAGGATACGCGCAAAGGATTGCAGGAATCAATCAAACGAACGCGAGGGTCCGTCTTCTCAAAAGAAACTAGGCCGTTCGGCGGATGCGCTCGATGAGTCCGTTGAGCGCCTCGATGGAGCCGAAGTGGATCGCCAGCTCGCCGCTTTCGCCGCGCTTCGTGCGCTTCTTGATGCGCACCTCGACCTCGGCCGTGAGCAGGTCGGCCAGCTCTTCTTCCACGCGCTGCAGGTCGCGCGACTTCTCGCCGGCATTGCCGCGCCGCGAGGGCGTGAGCGTGAACTCGGCCGCGAGCTTCTTCACCAGCGCCTCGGCCTCGCGCACCGACATCTTTTTGGCGGCGATCTGGTTGGCGGCGGTGATCTGCGTGCCGCGGTCGAGCGACAGCAGCGCGCGCGCGTGGCCCATGTCGATGTCGCCGGCCATCAGCATCAGCTGCGCGGGCTCGGCCAGGTTCAGCAGGCGAAGCAGGTTGCTGGCAGCGCTGCGTGAACGGCCCACGGCCTGGGCCGCCATTTCGTGAGTGAGCCCAAACTCTGTGACCAGGCGTTGCAGGCCTTGAGCTTCTTCCAGCGGATTGAGGTCTTCGCGCTGGATGTTCTCGATGAGCGACATGGCCGCCGCGGACTCGTTGGGCACATCGCGCACGAGCACCGGCACCGTGTCCAGGCCCGCGAGCCTGGCGGCACGGAAGCGCCGCTCGCCCGCGATGATTTCGTATTCGGCGTTCTTGGCCGCGGCCGATTCGGCATCGAGCCGGCGCACCAGGATCGGCTGCATGATGCCCTGCACCTTGATGCTCTCGGCCAGCTCGTAGAGCGCGCCCTCGTCCATGCGGGTGCGCGGCTGGTAGACGCCGGCCACCATCTGGTCGAGCTTCAGGGTGTTGGGGTTCTGGGGTGCACCGCCCTCTTCTGCCGAGGTGCCGCCGAGCGGACCGCCGTGGTCGGCGGAGGGTGCGGCCGTCGGGCCGAGCAGCGCTTCGAGGCCGCGGCCCAGGCCCTTGGGTTTCTTGGTCGCCATCAGTGCGTGTCTTTCGAGAGGTCGTTCAGGAGTTGCCGGCCTTCGGGCCAGTCGCCCAGGCCGGATTCGGCGTTCAGGTGGCCGCCCTTGCCGGCGTCGACGAAGCGTGCGCCCCAGTCGCTGGCCAGCTGCTTCGAGCGCGAGGCTTCGCAATACGGGTCGTCATTGGCGGCGATCAGCACCGCCGGGAACGGCAAGGGCTTGCGCACGATCGGTGCCCAGCCGGGAATCAGCTGGCGCAGGTCGTCACGCTCGAGGTCGCCGGGCGCCACCAGCAGCGCACCCCGCACCTTGTGCGTGTGGCGCGAATGAGCAGCCCAGGCGGCGGTGAGGATGCAGCCGAGGCTGTGCGCGGCCAGCACCACGGGGCCCGGGGCGGCCAGCACTTCTTCTTCGAGGCGCGCCGACCAGTCGCCGCGCAGCGGTCGCATCCACTCGTGCTGGTCGACGCGGTGGTCGCCGTAGACCGACTCCCAGCGGGTCTGCCAATGGCCGGGGCCGCTGTTCTGCCATCCGGGCAGCAACAGGATGCGAGGTTCACTCATGGCTTTTTTGCTACGAACTTGATAGCACACCTCGCCTCATGAGCAAGGTGGGCGGGTGTCAGGCAGGGTTGGAATCGGTGTCGGCGACGGAGGACGGCGCAGCGGCCAGCACATCGTCGGGAATCGGCAAGTCGGGCACCACACGGGGCGCAGGTTCGACCGGCGGCGCGGCCGCACCCGAGGTGAACGCGCTGGCAGGCGGCATCTTGGCGACCAGCTCCTCGGCGAAGCTGATGAAGGCCTGGCTGCCACGGGCCGAAGGATCGAACACCACACCGGGCAACCCGTAGCTCGGTGCTTCGGCGAGGCGCACATTGCGCGGAATCACGGTGTCGAACACCTTGTCGCCGAAGTGGGACTTGAGCTGCTCGCTCACCTGCTGCTGCAGCGTGATGCGCGGATCGAACATCACGCGCAGCAGGCCGATGATCTGCAGGTTCTTGTTGAGATTGGCGTGCACCTGCTTGATGGTGTTGACTAGGTCGGTCAGTCCTTCGAGCGCGAAGTACTCGCACTGCATCGGCACGATCACGCCGTGGGCCGCGCACAGGCCGTTGAGCGTCAGCAGGCTCAGGCTCGGCGGGCAGTCGATCAACACGAAGTCGTACTCGGCACCGACCGCGGCCAGCGCGGTGCGCAGACGCTTTTCGCGGCGGTCGAGCGCGACCATTTCGACTTCGGCTCCCGCCAATTCGCGGTTGGCGCCCAGCACGTCGTAGCTGGCTTCCGCCTCGATGAGCTTGTCGGACTTCACCCGCGCTTCGGCCACCGAGGCCGATTCGAGCAGCACGTCGTACACCGTGAGTTCGAGCTGGCGCTTGTCGATGCCCGAACCCATGGTCGCATTGCCCTGGGGATCGAGGTCGATCATCAGCACGCGCTGGCCTACCCTGGCCAAGCCGGCGGCGAGATTGACGGTGGTGGTGGTCTTGCCGACGCCGCCCTTCTGGTTGGCGATGCAGAAAATCTTGGCCATGTGTCGTCAGTGCGGGTCGTCGGGGTCGGTCAGCGCGAGATCGCGAGCTTGATGCCGAAGGCAATCAGGAAGGTGCCAGCCAGCTTTTCGAGCGTGGCCGAGATGCGGGGATTGGCGCGGATGCGTTCTGCCAGGAAGTGCGTGAGCAGCGTCGAGGTCAGGCCGTACAGGAAGGTCAGCGCGGCGATGGTCACGGCCATGGCGCCGAAAGTGATGAGGCCCTGGTGGCGCGCCGGATCGACGAACAGCGGAAAGAAGGCCATGTAGAACACGATCGCCTTGGGGTTCAGCAGGGTGATCGTCAGCGCCTGGCGCAGGAAATGGCTCGGGCGGATGTTCAGGATCGGCGCCGCACCGGGCTTGGCCAACAGCATCTTGAGGCCGAGCCACGCCAGGTAGGCAGCGCCCAGCCATTGCACTGCCTTGAATGCGGCCGGATAAGCGGCCAGCACGGCGGACACGCCCGCCACCGCCGCCCACATCAGGAACTGGTCCCCGATGATCACGCCGAAGGTCGCCGCCAGACCGCCACGAATCCCGCCTTTGCTGGTCGAGGTGATCAGCGCCAGATTGCCCGGGCCGGGAATCAGAAGAAACAGGACGATGGCGGCGACGAATGCGCCGTAGTCAGCGATGCCGAACATGGGATTTGCCTCGAAAAAGAGAGCCAGGGGGAGGCTTCGAGTCTAAGGCAGGCCGGCGCTGGGAAGATTGCTCCGGCACCGGCTTTTGCCGGCGCCGGAGCATCTTTTATGAATCAAACCGTCTCTTTGCGCGCCCAGACGATGCAGCGCTCGGCGTCCAAACCCGGCACGGTCAGTTGTTCCACGTGAAACACTGCGACGCCAGCAGGCAAGGCGGCGAGTTCATCGGTCGGCAGCTTGCCCTTCATGGCCAGCCAGACACCGCCCGGTGCCAGCAGATTCATCGAGCCGTTGAAGAAGTCGGGCAGCGAAGCGAAAGCGCGCGAGCTGATGACCTCATAGCTGCCGGCCAGCGATTCGACCCGCGCGTGCACGCCGCGCAGGTTCGGCAGCTCCAATTCGGCGGCCACTTGCTGAACGAAGGCGGCCTTCTTGGCGACGGCATCGAGGCAACTGACTTCGATGTCGGGTCGCATGATCGCGATCACCACGCCCGGCAGCCCGCCGCCGGAGCCGACGTCGAGCAGCCTGCCCTTCCCTGTCCACTCGCGCTGCAAGGGAGCGACGGCGGCGAGGCTGTCGAGCAGGTGGTGCGTCATCACGCCGGCCGGGTCGCGCACGGCCGTCAGGTTGTAGACCTTGTTCCATTTGAGCATCAGCGTGCCGTAGGCCAGCAGCTGTTCGGCTTGCGTGTCGGACAGGGCCACGCCCAGGGCGGCTGCGCCTGCCCGCAGCGTGTCGAGGGGTGTCGCGCTCATGGTGCGGTGGTGGTGGCAGTGTCGGCGGCGGCATCGCGGGCAAAGGCTTTGTGCCCGCCCTTTCGCAGATGAATCATCAGCAGCGAGATTGCGGCGGGCGTCACACCCGAGATGCGCGATGCCAGCCCCAGCGTTTCGGGCCGGTGCTTGTCCAGCTTCTGGCGCACTTCGAAGCTCAGGGCCTTGACCTGGCCGTAGTCGAAATCGACCGGCAGCTTCAGGTTCTCGAAATGGGCGGCGCGCTCGACTTCGTCGTGCTGGCGCTCGATGTAGCCGGAGTACTTGGCCGAGATTTCGATCTGCTCGATCTCGGGCGCACTCAGCGCGGAGGCAGCGCTGTACTTGCCGCCGTCCAATGTCATCAGGGTCGCATAGTCCACATCAGGCCGGCGCAGCAGGTCGGCCAGGTTGTATTCGTGCTCGATGGCCTTGCCCAGCACACGCTCCGACTCGGCTGCCGGCAGGTTGCGGGGGTTCACCCAGATCGACTTGAGTCGCTCTGTTTCACGTGAAACAGCATCGCGCTTTCGGCTGAACGCATCCCAGCGGGCGTCGTCCACGAGGCCCAGCTTGCGCCCTGCTTCGGTCAGGCGCATGTCGGCGTTGTCCTCGCGCAGCTGCAGCCGGAACTCGGCGCGGCTGGTGAACATGCGGTACGGCTCGGTCACGCCCTTGGTGATCAGGTCGTCGACCAGCACGCCCAGGTACGCTTCGTCGCGGCGCGGCAGCCAGGTGTCTTCGCCACGGCATTGAAGCGCGGCATTGATGCCGGCGAACAAGCCCTGGGCCGCCGCCTCTTCGTAACCGGTGGTGCCGTTGATCTGCCCGGCGAAGAACAGGCCGCGAATCGCGCGGGTCTCGAAGCTGCTCTTGAGTTCGCGCGGGTCGAAGTAGTCGTACTCGATGGCGTAGCCCGGGCGCAGGATGTGGGCGTTTTCCAGCCCCGGCATCGAGCGCACCAGCTGGTACTGGATGTCGAACGGCAGGCTGGTCGAGATCCCGTTCGGGTAGTACTCGTTGGTCGTCAGGCCTTCGGGCTCCAGGAAGATCTGGTGGCTGTCCTTGTCGGCGAAGCGGTTGATCTTGTCCTCGACGCTCGGGCAGTAGCGCGGACCCACACCGTCGATCTTGCCGGTGAACATCGGGCTGCGGTCGAAGCCTGAACGGATGATGTCGTGCGTGCGCTGGTTGGTGTGCGTCACCCAGCACGGCATTTGCTGCGGGTGCATCTCGACCTTGCCCATGAAGCTGAACACCGGCATCGGCCCTGCCCCACCGGGCATGCCGTCGCCGGGCTGCTCGGTGCACTTCGAGAAATCGATGCTGCGGCCATCGAGCCGGGGCGGCGTGCCGGTCTTCAGGCGCCCTTGCGGCAGCTTCAGTTCCTTCAGGCGTGCCGACAAACTGATTGCCGGTGGGTCGCCCGCGCGGCCGGCCTGGTAGTTGTCGAGGCCGACGTGGATGCGGCCGTCGAGGAAGGTGCCGGCGGTCAGCACCACGGTGCGTGCGCGGAAGGCAATGCCCACCTGCGTGACGGCGCCGACCACACGGTCACCTTCGATCATCAGGTCGTCGACGGCTTGCTGGAACAGACTCAGGTTCGGCTGGTTTTCCAGGCGATGGCGGATCGCGGCCTTGTACAGCACACGGTCGGCCTGGGCGCGCGTGGCGCGCACGGCCGGGCCCTTGCTCGAATTGAGGATGCGGAACTGGATGCCCGCCTCGTCCGTGGCAATGGCCATCGCGCCGCCGAGCGCATCGACCTCCTTCACGAGGTGGCCCTTGCCGATGCCGCCGATCGACGGGTTGCAGCTCATCTGCCCCAACGTCTCGATGTTGTGGGAGAGCAGCAGCGTCTTGGCGCCCATGCGCGCGGCGGCGAGCGCGGCTTCGGTGCCGGCATGGCCACCGCCGACGACGATCACATCGAATTCTTCGGGGTACAGCATTGGAAAAAGAGGCGCACCACAGACGCGTGCGCAGCGCAAAAAAAGGGCACTAATTTTAAGCGGCGATGCCCTGCCGCAACCCCTGTGTGGACAAGCTAGGGAGCCACGCCAAAATTGGCCTGAAGCCCCGTCTTTATTGATTTAATTGCTATATATTTAATAGCAAACAATTCGCACTGGGCGGTGATTTGAGACGGGTCACAGCACCGGTTCAGGCTTCTCGATGCCTCGCAGCTCACCACTGGGTGCCGGCGTGCGAGCCGGCGCAACCCGTTCGTCCTGCAGTTCACGCACCGCCAGCTTCTTGTCGGTCATGCGCACGGCGCCGAAGATCGTCGAGAAGGCCACGTCCTTCGCATCGCGCCCGGTGCCCACGCGCACCAGCCGATCGACGGGCGCCATGCGCGTCGGATCGAACAGCACCCACTGCCCGCCGAGCCAGGCTTCGAACACGGCATGGAAATCCTGTGGCGGTTCGTCGAACCACACGTAGCCGACCACCAGCCGCGCCGGAATGTTGAGCGCGCGGCAGAAGGTGATGCCCAGGTGCGCGAAGTCGCGGCACACGCCGGCGCGCTGCACGAACACCTCGCGCGCCGTGGTCGTCGAATCGCTGCTGCCCGGCACGTAGACGATGCTCTCGTGGATCCAGTCGGCAATCGCCTGCACCCGGCCGATACCCGGTGGCAGGTCGCCGAAGAGCTGCTGCGCGCAGCGGGCCAGCAGGTCCGACTCGCAATAGCGCGTGGGCAGCAGGTCGCCCAGCACGGCGTCCGGCAATTGGTTCACCGGCACCTCGGGCAGGGTGGCCGGCACATGAACGGCCGGACGCCGGACCGTCGCGCGGTAGGCGATGGTCAGCGGCCCGGGCTGGGCGTCGAAGCGCACGAAGCGATTGCCGCTGTCGGGCTCGCAGCCCGCCTGCCGTCGCACCGGTGGCGGCTCGATGCTCAGCGTCTCGGACAGCACCGTCTGCGCACCCGTGCGCGTGGCTTCGATGTTCAGCCGCAGGTGCGCCGGTGCATCCACCTCGTAGTCCAGGCGCAGGTCGATGTGCGACAGGTGCATGGCGGGAGCCCACGGCGCAGCATGCGGCAGTGCGGTCAATCGATCGCCTTCTTCACCGCCCCGACCCCGAGCGCGGCCAGCACCACGAACAGCACCGCCAGCACGAGGAACAGGCCGAACAGCAGCTTGGCGATGCCTGCCGCACCCGCCGCCACACCGCCGAAGCCCAGCAGCCCCGCCACGAGCGAGATGACCGCAAAAATGATCGCGTACTTGAGCATGGTGAACCACTCCTTTGTTGCCTTGCGGCAGGCATGCGCCGCCGTGTCCGGACTGTAGGAAGCACCGGCAGACCGTCCGATAGTCGGCGCGCGCGAGCCACCGTAGGACAAAAACGCAAGGCGGCCAAACCCGATAGCATCCCTTCCGGTCGCACAGATCTTTTTCTTTTATCCATTGGAGTTTTTCGAATGAAGCTGTACTACTCGCCCGGCGCCTGCTCGCTCTCGCCTCACATCGCGCTGCACGAAGCAGGCATCGCCTTCGAGCCCGTGATGGCCAGCACCAAGAGCCACAAGCTGCAGGACGGCACCGACTACTACGGCATCAACCCGCTGGGCTACGTGCCCATGCTCGAACTCGACGACGGCACCCGCCTGCGCGAAGGCCCGGCCATCGTTCAATACATTGCCGACCTCGCCCCCACCAAGAACCTGGCCCCCGCCAACGGCACGATGGCGCGCTACCGCCTGCAGGAATGGCTGACCTTCATCGGCACTGAGATGCACAAGGGCTTCAGCCCGCTGTTCAACCCGGCCATGCCCGAAGAAGCCAAGACCATCTCCAAGGACAAGCTCAAGGCGCGCTTCCAGTGGCTCGACAGCGAACTCGCCGCCAAGCAGTACCTGATGGGCGAGCACTTCAGCGTGGCCGACGGCTACCTGTTCACCGTCACCAACTGGTCCAAGCCCACCGGCCTGGACATCTCGGGCTTCCCCAACCTGCTGGCCTGGCATGCCCGCGTGGGCGCCCGCCCCGCCGTTCAGGAAGCAATGAAGGCCGAAGGCCTGCTGAAGTAAGCCGAAGCGCGCAGAACGCGACGCAAGCTGCGATCCGGCCCCACCAAGGGAAAACCCGGATCACCACAGCCACAAGCCGCATGCCGCGGCTTTTTTTTCGGGCGACGCTCGAGCATCCGTCATCAGGAAGCCGAGCCGTCCATGTCCGAATCTCCCCCTCCTTCTTCATCCCCCGCCGAACTGCGCGAAGAGATGCGCGGGCCCGTCATGTGGCTCACCATCGACCGCCAGGAGCGCCGCAACGCCATCAACGCGGCCGTACTCGAAGGCCTGTCCGATGCGCTGACCCGCGCCAACCGCGACACCGCCGTGCGCGCCGTGGTGCTCACCGGTGCCGGCACGCGCGCCTTCTGCGCGGGCGCCGACCTGCAAAGCGGCACCTCCTTCAAGTTCGACTACGCCGCGCCCTACCAGGGCATGGCCAACCTCTTTCGCCAGGCGCGGCAATCGACCGTGCCGCTCATCGCGCGCGTCAACGGCGCCTGCATGGCGGGCGGCATGGGCCTCATGGCGATGTGCGACATGGCGGTGGCCAGCCGCCAGGCCGTGTTCGGCCTGCCCGAGGTGAAGGTCGGCGTGTTTCCTGCGCAGGTGCTCAGCGTGCTCGGCGGCCTGCTGCCGCGCCGCGTGCTGGCCGAGATGTGCATCACCGGCGAACCGATCGACGCCGCGCAGGCGCTCGAACTCAAGCTTGTGAACCGCGTGAGCGACGACGTCGATGAAAGCGTGGATTGGCTGCTCGGCCGCCTGCTGGACAAATCGCCCGCTGCCATCCGCCGCGGCCTGTACACGATGAAGAAGATCGAGGCCATGGCCTTCGAAGAGTCGATGGCCTTCACCGAAAGCCAGATCGGCCTGTTCGCGCTCACCGAAGATGCAGCGGAAGGCCAGCTCGCCTTCCGCGAGAAGCGCAAGCCGCAATGGAGCGGCCGATGAACAGCAGTCGCAGCAACCACCACCACAACGAACGCATCGTCCGCATCGGCGGCGCTTCCGGCTTCTGGGGCGACAGCAGCGTCGGTGCACCGCAGCTCGTGGCCAGCGGGCAGATCGACTATCTCGTGTTCGACTACCTCGCCGAACTCACCATGTCGATCCTCGCGGGCGCGCGGCTCAAGAAGCCCGAGCTGGGCTACGCGACCGACTTCGTCTCGGTCGCCATGAAAGCCGTGCTGAAGGATGTCGTGACACAGGGCATCCGCGTCGTGAGCAACGCGGGCGGTGTCAATCCGCAAGGCTGCGCCGATGCGCTCGCGGCACTGGCCGCCGAGCAAGGCGTCGCGCTGAAGATCGCCGTAGTCAGCGGCGACGACGTGTCGCCGCTGCTGCCGGAGTTGCGCCAGTCGCAACCGCCCGTGCGCGAACTGCAAAGCGGCGCGCCCCTGCCCGAGCGCGTGCTCAGCGCCAATGCCTACCTGGGCGCGCGCCCGATCCAGGCCGCGCTCGACGCGGGCGCGCAGGTGGTCATCACCGGGCGCTGTGTCGACTCGGCCGTCACGCTCGGCGTGCTGATGCACGAATTCCAATGGCAGCCCGGCGACTACGACCGCCTCGCCGCGGGCAGCCTGGCGGGCCACATCATCGAATGCGGCTGCCAGGCCACCGGCGGCCTGCACACCGACTGGGACACCGTGCCCGACTGGCCGAACATCGGCTATCCCATCGTCGAATGCAGCGCCGACGGCAGCTTCGTCGTCACCAAGCCTGCGGGCACCGGCGGCAAAGTCACGCCCGCCGTCGTGGGCGAGCAGATGCTCTACGAGATCGGCGACCCCGCGGCCTACCTGCTGCCTGACGTGGTGGCCGACTTCACGCAGGTGCGCATCGAACAGGCAGGCGAACATCGCGTGCGTGTGCATGGCGCGCAGGGCCGTGCACCCACCGACAGCTACAAGGTCTGCGCCACGTATGTCGACGGCTTCAAGACGGCAGCGCAACTCACGATCGTCGGCTTCGACGCCGTGGCCAAGGCGCGGCGCACCGGCGAGGCGATCCTCGCGCGCACCGGCGCCCTCTTCGCGCAACAGGGCATCGGGCCCTACAGCGGCACGCAGCTCGAGGTGCTCGGCGCCGAGTCCTGCTACGGGCCGCATGCGCAGACCCAGGCGCAGCAGATTCGCGAAGCCGTGCTGCGCCTCGCGGTGACGCATCCGCGCAAGGAGGCGCTGGAGCTGTTCGCGCGCGAGGTCGCACCGGCCGGCACCTCGTGGGCGCCCGGCACCACGGGCGCGGGCGGCGGACGCGCGTCGGTGTCGCCCTCGATCCGGCAGTACGCGTTCCTGCTCGACAAGGTGCGTGTGAGCCCGCAGGTGCGCATCGACGGTCAGCCCGTCGATGTGCCCGCGACCGTCGCCGTCCCCGATGCTCAGCGCCCCGCGCATGCCGCCGATGCATTTCCCCTGGCCACGCCCGGCGACGACGCCATCGAAGTCCCGCTGATCCGCCTCGCATGGGCCCGCAGCGGCGACAAGGGTGACACCTCCAACATCGGCGTCATCGCGCGCCATCCCGACCTGCTGCCGCTGCTGCGCGCACAGCTCACCGAAGCGCGTGTGGCCGCATGGCTCGCGCACCTGGTGCAAGGCCGCGTCACCCGCCACGAAGTGCCCGGCATCCACGCCTTCAACTTCGTGTGTGAACAGGCGCTCGGCGGTGGCGGCATGGCCTCGCTGCGCAACGACCCGCTGGGCAAGGGCATGGGACAGATCCTGCTGGCGCTGCCCGTGCGCGTGAGCCCGGCGTTGCTGGCGGCGTTGCCTGCCTAGCACCAATCGGGACAACCGTGCGACAGCAGGGTTGAGACGGGCGGCTTAGCCTTGCGCCTGTTTCAACTCTGCTCCCTCCATCCGCGATGTCCACCCTTTTCGACCCCGTCCAGGCCGGTGACCTGAAGCTCGCCAATCGCATCGTGATGGCGCCGCTCACGCGCAACCGCTCGCCCAATGCGATCCCGCCCGACATCGCCGCCACCTACTACGCCCAGCGCGCCAGTGCCGGCCTGCTCATCACCGAAGCCACCGCCATCAGCCACCAAGGCCAGGGCTACTCCGACGTGCCCGGTCTCTACGGCACCGAGCAACTCGACGCCTGGAAACGCGTGACCGACGCCGTGCACGCCCAGGGCGGCAAGATCGTCGTGCAGCTGTGGCACGTGGGCCGCGTCTCGCACACCGAACTGCAACCCGGTGGCGGCAAGCCCGTCGCGCCCTCGGCCATCACCGCCAAGACGAAGACCGTGCTCATCAAGGACGGCGTGCCGACCTTCGTCGAGACCTCCGAGCCGCGCGCACTCGATGCGGCCGAGCTGCCCGGCATCGTCCACGCCTACGCCGTGGCCGCGCGCAGCGCCGTCGAGACTGCGGGCTTCGACGGCGTGGAACTGCACGGCGCCAACGGCTACCTGCTCGACCAGTTCCTGAAGGACGGCAGCAACAAGCGCACCGACGACTATGGCGGCTCCATCGAGAACCGCGCGCGCCTGCTGCTCGAGTCCACGCGCGCCGTGGTCGACGCGGTCGGCGGCGGCAAGACCGGCATCCGCCTGTCGCCCGTCACGCCCGCCAACGACGCCTTCGACAGCGACCCCCAGCCCCTCTTCACCTACGTCGTGAAGCAGCTCGCGCCGCTGAACCTGGCCTACATCCACATCATCGAAGGCGCCACCGGCGGCCCGCGCGAAATCGCCGACCGCCCCTTCGACTACGAAGCCCTCAAGGCCGCCTACCGCGCCGCGGGCGGCAAGGCCGCCTGGATGGTCAACAACGGCTACGACCGCCCCCTGGCCGAAGAAGCCGTGAAGGAAGGCGACGACCTCGTGGCCTTCGGCAAGCCCTTCATCTCGAACCCCGACCTCGTGCGCCGCCTGCGCGAGAACGCACCGCTGAACGAGCTGGACAAGGCCACGATGTACGGGGGGGGTGTGAAGGGCTATACGGACTACCCTGCGCTGGGCTGAGCCGGACTTCAGTCGTCAACTTCTTCGCGCTTGCGCCGCCCTTTTCGGCGAGCAGCGCGTGAGGTGACGATTGTTCGCAGTGTGCGCTGCGCAGTCCCTGCAGACTGCGCCGACCTCTTGTCCTCCCCGGGAAGTCGTCGATGCCGCGCACGCTGTCTGTTTCCTCCGCCGCGATCCCCGTTGTTCTTGGCCAGGCCGCACTGGAGCCCGTGCGGCTGTCCGGTCATGAGGGTCTCAATGGCCTGTTTGCCTACGAACTGCTGCTCAAGACCCCCGATGCACTGGCCCTGTCCGGTGTCTCCCTCACCGCCGACTTCGACCTCGATGCGTTCATCGGCCGTGAGATCAGCTGCGAGATCGAGCTGGACGGTTCTACCGTTGGGCCTCGCCAGATCAACGCCCTGATCACCGACGCCGCCCTGTGGGGCGAGGAAGGCCGCCACCTCCAGTACAAGCTCACCCTGCGCCCCTGGCTGCACCTGGCCACCCTGCGCACCGATTGCCGGATCTTCCAGGACCTCGATGTCGTCCAGATCCTGGATGCGCTGCTCTCGGGTTATGCCTTCCCCGTGGACAAGCGCCTGCTCGAGCACTACCCCGTGCGCGACTACCAGACCCAGTTCAACGAGAGCGACTTCGCCTTCTTTGTGCGCCTGTGCCAGGAGTGGGGCATCAGCTACCACT
This sequence comes from Acidovorax cavernicola, assembly GCF_003581445.1. NCBI lineage: Bacteria > Pseudomonadati > Pseudomonadota > Betaproteobacteria > Burkholderiales > Comamonadaceae > Acidovorax > Acidovorax cavernicola. The sequence continues at coordinate 24,282 of NZ_QXMN01000063.1, forward strand.
TCGAGCACTCGCAGGGTAAGCACCGCCTGGTGCTCTCGGACGCCATGGGCGCCTATGCCGGCTGCGATCCGCTGTACGCGAAGGTCGAGTACCACGCTCCGGGCTGGAAGATCGATGCCGAGTACATCCACAGCTTCGTGCCCGCGCATTCGCTCACCAGCGGGGCGTATGCCACCCGGGACTACGACTACACCCGGCCCAGGGCCGATCTGAGCGTCTCCAGGCTCGATCCGCGCCTCACCGGGCAAGCCGGGAGCGAGGTCTACCAGTGGCATGCCGAAGCCGGGGGCAGCCACTACGCCCAGCCCCATGCGGGGGCGGGGGCAGGAGCAGGCAGCAGCA
>NZ_QXMN01000160.1:0-2055 GCF_003581445.1 Acidovorax cavernicola
GCCCGAAGCCGACATGCGCAGCCAGGTGGTGATGCTGGGTCAGGTCGACAGCCAGCTCACGCAACTGCCCTGGCGCGAGCGCAGCGCCCATGTCTGGCCGCGCATCGCGCAGGCGCTGGACGCGCTGCGCAGCGAGAACGACGTGGTGATCATCGAAGGCGCGGGCTCGCCCGCCGAGATCAATCTGCACGGCAGCGATGTCGTCAACATGCGCGTCGCGCGCCATGCGCAGGCGCATTGCCTGCTGGTCAGCGACATAGACCGCGGCGGCGCGTTCGCGCATCTGTACGGCACCTGGGCGTTGCTGCCCGCCGAGGAGCAGGCGCTGATCCGCGGCTTCGTGCTCAACAAGTTCCGCGGCGACGCGCGCCTGCTCGCGCCCGGCCCGCAGATGCTCGAAGACCTGACCGGCGTGCCGGTCGTGGCGACCATTCCCCGGATCGCGCGCCATGGCCTGCCCGAAGAGGACGGTGTCTATGACGCCGGCGCCGACGACCTCGACGCCAGCGCCGTGGTGCACACCACGGTGGCGGTGATCGCCTACCCGCGCGCGAGCAATCTTGACGAGTTCCAGCCATTGATCAACGTTCCCGGCGTGCGCCTGGTCTGGGCGCGCAGCCCGGCCCAGCTGCAGGGCGTGGACTGGGTGATTCTTCCGGGCTCCAAGGCCACGGCCAGCGACCTGCGCTGGCTGCGCCGCCAGGGGCTGGACGCCGCGCTCACGGCGCATGTGGCGCAGGGCGGCCGGCTCTGGGGCATCTGCGGCGGCCTGCAGATGCTGGGCGAAGCCTTGATCGATCTGCACGGCGTAGACGGCAACGAGGCCGGGCTGGGCCTGCTGCCGCTGGTCACGGTGTTCGAGGCCGACAAGCGGCTGCTGCGCGCCGAAGTGCGCATGCCGCAGCTTGACGCGCCCTGGCAGGCGCTGTCGGGCGTCGACATGCAGGTCTACGAAATCCACCATGGCAGCACGCGCGTGCGGGGCGACATGGTGGCCGCGGGCATGGGCGTGTACGAACGCGTGCCGGGCCTGGTCTGGCAAAGCGCCGACGGCCGCATTCTGGCGAGCTACTGGCATGGCATGTTCGAGAACGCCGCCGTCGTGCAGGCCTTGCTGGGCGCGCACGCGCCGACGCTGGACAGCGTCTTCGAGCGCCTCGCGGCCGGCGTGGATGCGTGGTTTGCGCCCGCGGCGGGCTGATGCGGCAAGGTGTAGGTTCGCACCTTCACTCGCAGGGGGGCTGGGCTGATAAGGCTTCAAAATGTACGGCCCCAAGCTGAGGCACGCGTCCAAGAGGTTGCCATTCCTTTCCGGAATCCCTCTCGATCGTGTTCTTTCAGTCTGGAGAAAAACACCATGAAATCAACCACCTGGTCCCGCTCCCTGCAAATGGCGCTGTGTGCCACCGCTGTGTGTTCCTTTGGCGCGGTCAACGCACAGACGCCGCCCCCGGCTGGTGCCGCCGGAATCTCCCAATCCCAATCCGAAGTGACGCATCCGGCCCAGGCGCCCGCGGTGCGCTCCGGCTCGCGAGACGGCATGCCACGTTATTCCCCATCCAGAGGCGAGTCACAATCGCAGTCCGATGTGAGCAAGCCCGCACAGGCACCGGCGGTGCGCGCAGGATCGCGCGACGGCATGGAAGGCACGCCGCCCGTGCATTCCCGCTCCACCGGAATGTCCCAGTCGGAGTCCGAGGAGAAGAATCCCGCGCAGGCCCCGGCGGGTGCTGGCGGCAAGTAACGGCGGCGCGTGCCCGACAGGTCCCGCGTGGACCTGTTCCATGGCGACAGGCCCTGCGGGGCCTTTTTTCATCGCCAGGCCGCCACAAGCTGAAAAGTGCCCCCACCCGGGAGGGCAGGGGACCTTGCTCAGCAAGGGCCATTTTCATGCCCGCAGCCTGCGGGGCGGTCGTCCCTCTGTTGTAGGTCCGCGCCTGCAGCCGCAGGCGTGCTGGGCTGATAAGGCGGGCCGGCAAACTGCCGCAAGCTCTGAAATATAGCGAAGAGGCCGCAGTTGCGGCTTTCTCGTTTTCTTTCGATCCACTCTGGAGA
>NZ_QXMN01000161.1:0-2053 GCF_003581445.1 Acidovorax cavernicola
CGCACCGGCGGCATTGGCCATGAAGACCACGCCGCGCGCGATTTCGGTGTCGTTGAAATCGCCACCGCCCTGGGGCGCCATCGCACCTTTGCCCTTGAGCGCGGCTTCTACCAGTGCCTCGAAGCCGTGCGCCAGGCGCGGACCCCAGGCGGCGGCGTCGCCGAACTTGGGCGCACCCGCGACACCGGCCGCATGGCAGGCCGCGCATTGGCCGTTGTAGACCGCTTCGCCGCCGCGCAGCGGACGGTTGGCATCACGAATTTCCACTTGTCCCACTTTTTGCAGGCGCAAGGCCTTGGCCATCTCCGGGTTGGCGGCGCCCGGGCCGGGCTTGCTGCCGGAGTTGACGAACATGACCAGGCCGATGATGACCAGGACTGGAATCACAAAAGAGAGAAAGACGGCGATCAGCAACTGCTTGGGGTTCTTGATCGGGCCTGCATGTGCTTCTTCGTGGGGGGTGGCACTCATGACGTCCTCAATATTTTTAGGGGTATAGACCAGTAGGGAATTATATGGGGCACCTGATGTCTGGCTGCTGCGCGTTTCCCCGTGCGTGTGCACTACGGCAACTAAGCTGAACGGGACATGATCTGGCGCAAGAAAAAAGGCCATGCCCCGGAGGTCATGGCCTTTGCAGCGTGGCGGCTCGCTGGCGCGGATATCAGCGCTGCGCAGTGGCCGCGGTGTTCGCCAGCGGCGTGGGCGAGGTGACCCCGCCGCCCAGCGCCTTGTACAGCAGCAGCTGGTTCTGCAACTGGGCCAGACGCACCTGCACCACGGACTGCTCGAGCGCGAACAGCGTGCGCTGGGCGTCGAGCAGATCGAGGTAGCTGGACACGCCGTTGCTGTAGCGCAGATCGGAGAGCTTCAGGCGCACGGTTTCGGCCTCCAGCTGGGCAAGCTGTGCCCGGCCCTGTTCCTGCAGAGTGGCCTGGCTGTCGAGCGCGTCCGAGACTTCGCGGAATGCGGTCTGGATGGCCTTCTCGTACTGGGCGACGGCGATCTGCCGGCCGACCTGGGCCGCGTCGAGGTTGGCGCTGTTGCGGTCGGCATCAAAGACCGGCAGCAGCGCCGAAGGTGCGAGCGAGAACGCCCAGGAGCCGCTCTTGAACAGCCCCGAGAGTTCGTTGCTGACCGTGCCCACCTGGGCGGTGAGCGCGATGCGCGGGAAGAAGTTCGCGCGCGCCGCGCCGATGTTGGCGTTGGCCGCGATCAGGGTCTGCTCCGCCTGGCGGATGTCGGGCCGCTGGATCAGCAGGTCCGACGGCAGGCCCGCGGGCAGCGGGGCCAGCGCGGGCACCTGTTGCAGGCGCATGTCGGCCAGGCTGGCGCGCAGATCTTCGGGCAGGGGCTGGCCCAGCAGCAGGGCCAGCGCATTCTCGTCGAGTGCGCGCTGACGCTGCTGCTGCGCCAGGGTGGCGCGCGCGGCTTCGGTCAGCGACACCGCCTGGCGGTAGTCGAGCTCGGACGTCGCGCCGGCATCGAAGCGCAGCTTGGTCAGGTTGACCGATGCCTCGCGCGTCTCGAGGGTGCGGCGCGAAATCGCCAGCAGCTCCGCGTCGGCCACCAGGGTGTACCAGCCACTGGCCACCGCCGACACCAGGCTCACCTGCGTGGCGCGCATGCCTTCCTCGGTGGACAGGTACTGGGCCAGTGCCTGTTCCTTGAGGCTGCCGATGCGGCCGAAGAAGTCCAGCTCCCAGGCCGAAGTCAGGAAGCCCACGCTGTAGCTGTTGTTGTAGCCGCCATTCACGGTGTCGGGCGAACGCGTGGCCGAGGCGCCAGCACTGATGCTGGGGAACTGGTCGGCGCGCGTGATCCGGTACTGGGCCCGGGCCTGCTCGATGTTGAGCACCGCGACCTGCAGGTCGCGGTTGTTGGTCAGCGCCAGGCCGATCAGCTGCTGCAGGCGCGGGTCGGTGAAGTATTCCTGCCAGGGCAGGGCGGCCGCGGCCTGGGCGACGGCGCCATCCCCTTGCGGGGCGGGGGCGCTGCGATAGGCTGCGGGCACGGGCGCCGCGGGGCGCTCGTAAGTGGGAATGAACGAGCA
>NZ_QXMN01000064.1:0-23708 GCF_003581445.1 Acidovorax cavernicola
GGGCAAGCCTGGGGATCCTCCACCGCCACCACCTCCACCGCAGGCCGCCAATGTGGCCAGGGTCACCGAGGCCAGCAGGAATTTCGTTTTCATGGAATCGATCCCTCTCTTTGAATGAGTAAATGACGGCTGTCGCCGAAGACCACGGCTTGCGCCGGAACGCGCGAAGGTACAGAGCACACATGGACGAACACAGTGCACAAAGTCATGCCACGCCGTCGCGTGGGATGCGCATTTCGCTGTCGGCGAGCTGGTACTGGCGGGCAAGAACGACGTGCCGCTTCTTCCGCGTTTGCGAGGGAGGTGGCCAACATGACCTTGTGCACTGTTCGAGCCATCCACGCGCTGCATAGCATCTGGAAATGACTGCGACCGAAAGGACTTCATCCCGGCATTTCGAAGCCCCGAGGGACGCCGTCAGGCCACGCGCCATCCTTGTCGTGGACGACCATGATCTTGTGAGGATGGGCGTCTGTGCCCTGCTGCGAGCCAACATGTCGGCGGCGCCCGTTGACCTGTTCGAGGCCCGCGATCTGGCTGAAGCCCTGGCCATCTACGAGGGCAACCAGGACGCGATCGAACTGGTCCTGCTGGATCTGGCACTTCCAGATACCCAGGGTCTGAGCGGTCTCGCGCAATTCCGCTCGCGCTACCCCGGCGCGCGCATCATCGTGCTATCGGGCACGGGGGCCACGTCGCTCGCACAGGACACGCTCGCCCAAGGAGCGATGACCCTGGGCGCCTTCGCGTACCTGCCGAAGTCGGCAACGCTCAGGGAGGTCGTGAGCTTCATCCGGGCTTGCGGGTTGCTCGGCGGTGATGCGGTGAACAGCGAGCCCTCTGCCGCACCACCCCTCACCCATGCCACGCAGCCTCTGTCCAGCAATGCCAGACACAAGCTGACGAAGCGCCAGTTGCAGATACTCAACTGGCTGCTGGAGGGAAAGACCAACCATGAAATCGCCGTGTTGGCCGGGATCGGCGAAGGCACGGTCAAGAACTATGTCGGGAGCATTCTTCTGCAGTTCGGACTGCACTCGCGCGCACAGTTGATCAGCAGCTTGCGCTGATCCCTGTTGACGACTTTGTTGGGCGAGACCCGTTGCACGCCCCCGTGCCCCCTCACTCCACCGTGACGCTCTTGGCCAGGTTGCGCGGCTTGTCAACGTCGGTCCCGCGCGCGCAGGCCGTGTGATACGCCAGCAGCTGCAGCGGCACCACGTGCAGCAGCGGCGACAGCGCGCCGTAGTGCTCGGGCATGCGGATCACGTGCAAGCCCTCGCCGCTGGCGATCTGGGTGTCGCCGTCGGCCAGCACGTAGAGCACGCCGCCGCGCGCGCGCACTTCCTGCAGGTTGCTCTTGAGCTTCTCGAGCAGCGCGTCGTTCGGTGCCACGGCCACCACGGGCATCTCGCTCGTGACGAGCGCGAGCGGGCCGTGCTTGAGTTCGCCGGCGGCGTAGGCCTCGGCGTGGATGTAGGTCACTTCCTTGAGCTTGAGCGCGCCTTCGAGCGCGATCGGGTAGTGCAGGCCGCGGCCCAGGAACAGGGCGTTGTCCTTGCGCGCGAAGTCTTCGGCCCAGCCGATGATCTGCGGCTCGAGCGCGAGCACCGACTGCAGCGCGACGGGCAGGTGGCGCATTTCCTTCAGGTAACGCGCCTCGTCGACGGCGCTCAGGCGGTCCTTGGACTGCGCGATGGCGAGCGTGAGCAGGAACAGGCCGGCGAGCTGCGTGGTGAAGGCCTTGGTCGAGGCCACGCCGATTTCGACGCCGGCGCGCGTGATGTACGCCAGCTTGCACTCGCGCACCATGGCGCTGGTGGCGACGTTGCAGATGGTCAGCGTCTGTTCCATGCCCAGCGAACGCGCGTGCTTGAGCGCGGCCAGCGTGTCGGCGGTTTCGCCCGACTGGCTGATGGTGACGACCAGCGTCTTGGGGTCGGGCACGGAGTCGCGGTAGCGGTACTCGCTGGCGATCTCGACCTGGGTGGAGATCTTCGCGATGCTCTCGAGCCAGTACTTGGCGGTGCAGCCGCTGTAGTAGCTGGTGCCGCAGGCCAGGATGAGGATCTTGTCGATGTCCTGGAACACGCGGTGCGCGCTCGCACCGGTGGCGCCGTCCTGGCCGATGCCGTCGAACAGCTCGGGCACGATGCCCTCGACGCCTTCGAGCGTGTCGCCGATGGCGCGCGGCTGCTCGAAGATTTCCTTCTGCATGTAGTGGCGGTACGGGCCCAGCTCGGCCGCGCCGCTGTGGGCGTGCACGGTGCGCACGGTGCGGGTGACGGGCTTGTGGTTCTTGTCGACGATCCAGTACTTGCCGGGCTGCAGGTCGACCACGTCGCCTTCTTCGAGGTAGACGATCTGGTCGGTCACGCCAGCCAGCGCCATCGCATCACTGGCCAGGAAGTTCTCGGTGCCGTCCTTGCCCGCGCCGAGGATCAGCGGCGAGCCAGCGCGCGCGCCGATCACGCGCTGCGGTTCGTCACGGCAGATCACGGCGATGGCGTAGGCGCCATGCAGTTGCAGCACGGCGGCCTTCACGGCCTCGAACAGGTCGCCGTTGTAGAGGCTGTCGACGAGGTGGGCGATGACTTCGGTGTCGGTCTGGCTCTCGAACACGTAGCCCTTGGCCTCGAGCGCGGCACGCAGCGGCTCGTGGTTCTCGATGATGCCGTTGTGCACGAGCGCGATGCGGCCCGGGCGCGAGGCTGGTGCGTCGGCGCCGGCGCCGTGGCTGAAGTGGGGGTGGGCGTTGTGCACGGCCGGTGCGCCGTGGGTGGCCCAGCGCGTGTGGGCGATGCCGGTGAGGCCTTCGACCTTGTCTTCACGCACCTGGGTCAGCAGGTCGGCCACGCGCGAGGTGGTGCGGGCACGGCTCAGGCCGCCGGCATGCACTGCCACGCCGCAGGAGTCATAGCCGCGGTATTCGAGCCGCTGAAGGCCCTGGACCAGGACCGGAACGATGTCGCGATGGGAGGCTGCGCCGACGATGCCGCACATGGGTGTACCTTGTCTTGAAGAACAGAAGGGCTCGATGGTAGGGAGGCAGTCGAGAAATATGGCGTCTAAATTTCCACAATTTCGGACTTTTATTTCATCGAAACCCATAGATGGAGTTTTATTCCATAATTTCAATCAATATGGAATCAACCTCCCTCGACGCGATCGACCTCAAGCTGCTCGACGCGCTCCAGCACGACGCCTCGCAGACCAACCAGCGCCTGGCGGCCGACGTGGGCATCTCGCCGCCCACCTGCCTGCGCCGCGTGCAGCGCTTGCGGCAGGAAGGGCTGATCGAGCGCCAGGTCGCGCTGCTCTCACCCGACCGGCTCGCCACGGTGCTGGGCCACGGGCTGCAGGCGGTGGTGGAGATTTCGCTGGACCGGCAGGACGCCGCCGCGCTCGACGCCTTCGAGACCCGCGTCATCGCGGACGACGCGGTGCAGCAGTGCTGGCGCGTGTCGCCGGGGCCCGATTTCATCCTGGTGGTGGTGGCGCGCGACATGCCGGACTACGGCGCGCTGACGCAGCGGCTGTTCACGGCGGACGCCAACGTGCGCAACGTGAAGGCGTTCTTCAGCCTGAAGCGGGCGAAATTCGGCGCCCGCGTGCCGCTGGGGTGATCTGCACGCGCCCTCAGCCAGAGCGCGTGAGAAAAAACAATCAGCCCTTGGGCAGCTTCTGCGGCCGCTTCCAGTTGGGGAAGCTGACCTGCTTGCCCCGTGCCACCGTCAGTGCACCCGGCTCGGTCGACTTGTTCACGGTCGATCCGCCGCCGATGGTGCCGCCCGCGCCGATGGTGATCGGCGCCACGAGCACGCTGTTGCTGCCCACGTGCACGTCGGCCTCGATCACGGTGCGGTGCTTGTTCGCGCCGTCGTAGTTGGCGGTGATGCTGCCCGCGCCGTAGTTGACGCGCTCGCCCACCGTGGCGTCGCCCAGGTAGGCCAGGTGATTGGCCTTCGCGCCGGCCGCCAGCGTGGAATTCTTGACCTCGACGAAGTTGCCGATGTGCACCTCCGCGCCGAGTTGCGCGCCCGGCCGCAGCCGCGCGAAGGGGCCGACCAGCGCGCCCGCGCCCACCGTCACGCCGGCCTTCTCGCCGTCGATGTGGGTGAACGGGTGGATCACCGCGCCCGCCTCGATGCGCACGTTGGCGATCACGCAGTTCGCACCGATGCGCACGCCCTCACCCAACGACACCGTGCCCTCGAACACGCAGTTGACGTCGATGTCGACGTCGGTGCCGCAGCTCAGCGTGCCGCGCAGGTCGAAGCGCGCCGGATCGGCCAGGCGCACGCCCTGCTCCATCAGCGCATTGGCCTGGCGCAGCTGCCAGGCCCGCTCCAGCGCCGCGAGCTGGGCCGGGCTGTTGATGCCGGCCACCTGCAGCGCGTCGGTCGTGACATGCGCCACCACCGGCACGCGGTCGTCGGCCGCGAACTTCACGATGTCGGTCAGGTAGTACTCGCCCTGTGCGTTCTTGTTGTCCAGCCGCGCCAGCCAGCCCTTGAGCAGCCGCGCGGGCGCGGCCATCACGCCGCTGTTGATCTCGCGCACCGTGCGCTGCGCCTCGGTGGCGTCCTTGTGCTCGACGATGGCCGTCACCTCGCCGCCGGCGCTGATGCGGATGATGCGGCCGTAGCCCGTGGGGTCGTCCAGCTCGATGGTCAGCAGCGCGAGCCGTTCGCCACCGCTGGCGGCGATGAGGGTGCGCAGCGTGTCTTCGCCGATCAGCGGCACGTCGCCCGACAGGATCACCACGGTGCCGTCGTCCGGCAGTTGGGGCGTGGCCTGCTGGACCGCGTGGCCGGTGCCCAATTGGGGCTCCTGGCGCGCGAAACCGAGGGCGGCGGCGTTCACGGCGGTGGCCTTGATCGCGGCCTCGACCTGCTCGGCGCCGTGGCCCGTGACGACCACGACGTGGCGCGCGCCGATTCGCGCGGCGGTGTCGGTCACATGGGCCAGCAGTGCGCGGCCGGCCAAACGATGCAACACTTTGGGCAGCTTGCTCTTCATGCGCGTGCCCTTGCCGGCCGCCATGATGACGACGTCGACCGGCCCCTGGTTGCTCTGCTGCGGAGTCTGATTCATGCGCTTTTCTTCCCGGATTCGTTGTGCTGGACTGGCCCGGATTATCGGCGTGCTGCTTGTGGCCGCCGCCCTGGGGGCTTGCAGCACGATCAAGCTGGCCTACAACAACCTGCCCGAGCTGAGCTACTGGTGGCTCGACAGCTACTTCGATTTCGACGGTGCCCAGACCCCGAAGGTGCGCGACGAACTCGCCCAGCTGCTGGCCTGGCACCGCCAGAACGAGCTGCCGCGGATCATCGGCCTGCTGCAGGAGGCTCAGGGCCTCGCATCGGCCGAGGTGACGCCGGCCCAGGCCTGCCAGCTGGCCGACCGGGTCCGCGAGCGCCTGCTCGCCGTCACCGAGCACGCCGAGGCCGCCAGCACCGAGCTGGTGCTGAGCCTGAGCGAAGCGCAGCTGCAGCAGCTCGAACGCAAGTACGCGAAGAACAACGCCGAATACCGCAAGGACTGGCTCGACCGCAGCCCCGCGCAAGTGCAGGACAAGCGTTACGACCAGTTCCTGGACCGCCAGGAAGACTTCTACGGCCGCTTGACGACCGAGCAGCGCGCCCTGCTGCGCCAGCAGGTGGCGCAGTCGGTGTTCAACCCGCGGCTGGCGTACGAAGAACGGCGCCAGCGCCAACAGGAGGCGCTGGTGCTGCTGCGGGGCTTCGTTGGCACCAACGGCGGCCCGCGCACCTCGCCGGCCGAGGCGCGCGCCGCGCTGCATGCCTATGTGCTGCGCATCGCCGATCCGCCGCCCGGGCCCTGGCGCGAGCAGCAGCAGGCGCTGCTGCAGGAGGGCTGCCGCAACCTGGCGGCGCTGCACAACACCACCAGCACCACGCAGCGCGAGCAGGCCGTGCGTCGGCTGCAGGCCTACCAGAGCGATCTGCGGCAGCTGGTGGCGGCACGCTGAGGCGGCCAACCCCTCAGATCATCGGCACCGGCCGCAGGGGACGCTCGAAGTAGTCGCCCAGCGTTTCGAGCGCGTGCGGCTCCAGGATGCGCAGCCAGCCGCCGTCGAGCTTGTACAGGCCCAGGCGCTGCAACCGCCGCATCGTCTTGTTGGTGTGCACCAGCGACAGCCCCAGCGCATCGGCGATGTGCTGCTGGTTGAACGGAAACTCCACCCAGCCGTCGCGCACCATGCCCACGCGCTGGGCGCGGCGGTACAGGTGCATGAGCAGCATGGCCACGCGCTCGCCCGCGTTGCGGCGCCCGGCGGTGACGAGGTGGTCGTCCACCAGCTTTTCCTCCCGCGCGGCCAGCCAGGTGATGTCGTAGCCGAGCCGGGGCTGGGTCTGGAACAGTGCCCACAGCCGCTCGCGCGCGAAGGCGCAGAGCGTGGCGTCGGTCACGGCCTCGACGCCGTGGGTCTGGCCGTCGGCGAACTCGTCCTGCAGGCCGACGAAATCACCGGGCAGCAGGAAACCCAGAATCTGCCGCCGGCCGTCGCTCAGGGTCTTGTAGCGGAAGGCCCACCCCGCATAGAGCGTGAACAGCTGCGGACTGGCGCGGTGCTCGTCGACGATGGTGCCGCCCGCCTCGACGCGCCGGGTGCCGGTGCGAAAGGACTGGATGGCCTGCAGCTGCTGCGCCGTCACCGGCAGGAAGGCCTCCAGCCGGCGCAGCGCGCAGCCTTCGCACGGGTTCGCGCCCTGCGGCGGGGAGGCGGCGACGGGGTAGTCCTCGAACTTCACGCCGCACTATAGGCCGGCGGTGCTGTGTCTTTTGACATTTCAAGGTGCGAGGCAGGTCCCTAGACTCGAAGCGACCTCCCCCTTCCGCACCGAATGACACCAGAACAATCACCCGCTTCGGCATCCGCAGACCTGCTGCACGAATTCCTCTATTGCAGCCTGCTGGCCCAGGACCTGCCGCCCGCCACCGTGGGAACGATCGTCACGCAGGCCCGCGCACGCAATGCGGAGGACGGCATCTCCGGCCTGCTGGTCTTCGACGGCCAGTACTTCTGCCAGCATTTCGAGGGGCCGCGCGACGCGGCGCAGGCACTGATGGACCGGCTGCAGCGCGATGCAAGGCATGTCGGCCTGGTGGTGGTCCATGAAGGACCGCTGGCCGCGCGGCGCTACACCGGTTTTGCGATGGGGCTGGCCGAATGCGAGGGCCCCGACCGGGTCTCGGGCCTGCAGGCCCTGCGCGGGGAGGCCGCGCTGGCGCACTTCCTGGCGCTGCGCGCCAGCTTCGACATCAGCACCTGAACCCGGTCGCTCCGCTGGCGGTGGCGCCCCACGAAAACGCCGGGCATAGAAAAAGGCGGCCGAAGCCGCCTTTGTTCAGAAGAGCCGGGAGTGCAGGCGGTCGGTCAGACCGGATCCCACACATAGGTGGCACCGTAGCCATCCCAGGCTTCCATGACGATGCGCTGGCCAGCGGCCACGGTCATCGATTCGCCCGGGGCCAGCACGATGTCTTCGCTGGGGCCGTGGGCGGTGGCGTCGGGCGTGACCCACACGCGGCCCTGCTTGACGCGCAGCACGCTCGCCGACCGCGCCTTCAGGCTCATCGCCTCGCCGGGCGCGATCTGCCAGGCTCCGCGGCGCACGGCCGGCGGAATGGCCGCGGTACGGGTGGAACGGGACAGGGAAGCGAGCGATTCGGTGGTGCAGACGGCGGTGGACATGATGAGGACTCCTTGGCTGGTCCGAAGCGCCTTGACAGACAGAGAGGTTGGCGCAGTTCGGGAATGAATGATCGTTTTTGCGGCCTTGGAGGTCCAATGAAAACGAGGTAGCCTACTGATGCGCGTTTCGCATCAATTGATCCGACCGCCGGGAACGCACACCAAAGTCATACCCATGCAACATTCGCAAACCCACCTGCGCTCCCGCCCCATCTCCGCGGGGCATCTGCGGGCCTTCGAGGCGGTCGCGCGGCACCTCAATTTCCGCGCCGCGGCCGAGGAAATGGCGCTCACCCAGTCGGCCGTGAGCCGGCAGATCCAGTCGCTGGAAGAAGAAGTGGGCGTGGCGCTGTTCCTGCGCCATACGCGGGCGGTCGAACTGACCAGCGCGGGCGCCCAGTTGCTGCTCGCGGTGCAGCAGTCGCTGCCGCGCATCGACACCGCTGTGCGGCAGATCCGCCAGAGCGCGGGGCGCAAGAGCGTGGCGCTCACCACCTTCGCCTCGTTCGCCTCGATGTGGCTGATTCCACGGCTGGAAGCCTTCCAGCGCGACAACCCCGAGATCGACATCCGCATCGACGCCAGCGACATCGCGGTCGACCTCGACGTGGCCGACGTGGACATCGCCCTGCGCTACGGCCCGCCCGAAGGCATGCCGCCCGGGGCCGTGCGGCTCTTCGGCGAAACGCTGACGCCGGTGGCGAGCCCCTGGCTGATCAAGAGCAACCCGCCGATCAAGACACCGGCCGACATCGCCCGCTTCACGCTGATCGAGGCCGGCGACGCGCACCGCACGCACCTCGAATGGCTCACGTGGCGGCGCTGGTTCGAAGTGAACGGACTGGAGCGCGCGCAACCCAAGCGCTGGCTCTATTTCAACTATGCGTACCAGATGGCGCAGGCCGCGCTCACGGGCCAGGGGCTGGTGCTGGCGCGCAGCTCGCTGATCGCCGAAAGCCTGGCCAACGGCGACCTGATCGAGGTGCTGCCGCAGCACCGGCTGGATTCACCCATGGCCTACTGGCTCATCTCGGGGCCGCGCAACGCGCTGCGGCCGGAGATCAAGGCCTTTTCCGAATGGCTGGAGGCGCAGGCCGTCACCACGCGCCAGACCATCGGCGAAGTGCCCGATCCGGACACCGTCGACAACCTCGACTGAGCCGACTCAGGACGTTGGCCAGACGACGCCGTTGTCGTTCAGGATGGCATCGAGGGGCAGGTCGTGCGACTCAGGCTCGAAGTCTTCGAGAAAGCCGTTCGTGAAGCCCAGCCCCACCGTGAACGGCCGCGGCTCCAGCGCCGCCAGCGTGCGGTCGTAGAAGCCGCCGCCGTAGCCCAGCCGGTAGCCGCCCGCGCTGTAGCCCACGCAGGGCACGAACAGCAGGGTCGGCACGATCAGCTCGGTGTCCTTGGGCTTGGGAATGCCGTAGGCGTCTTCTTCCATCTGGCAGCCCGGGTACCAGGCATGGAAGGTGAGCGTCTTGTGAACTTTGTCGATCACCGGCAGTCCGATGCGACGGCGCTGCGGCTCGTCGATCAGTTCGCCGTCTTCCTTCCAGCGGTGCAGTGCGGGCAGCGGGTCGAACTCGCCCTTGATCGGCCAGTAGGCGCCGATCACGGTGTCGGGCCGCCCGACCAGCCAGATCCGCATCACCCGCTGCAACAGGTCGGCGCGCGCGAGGCGATCCGGCAAGGCCAGGCGTTGCTCGATGAGCGCCTTTCTCAGCTGATCCTTCAGAAAACTCGCCGTGGCCGAGGTGTCGGCACCTTTTGACTTGTCCATAATCCCCCGATGCAGTTCCCAAGCATTTTGGCATCCGCGCGCCGTCGTCAGCGCCGCGGCGCGCCCGCCCTGGTTTTTTCCGCCGTTCTCGCGCTCGCCGCGCTGCTGTCGCAACAGCCCGCCGCCGCGCAGAGCAACACCAACGACGACGTGCTCACGCAGATGAAGCAGGCCTTCCAGCGCGGCGACAAGGCCCGCCTGACGGCCCTGCTGCCGCAGGCCCGCGGCCATGCGCTCGAACCCTGGGCCGCCTACTGGGAGCTCAAGGCCCGCCTGCAGGAAGCCGCGCCCAACGAGGTGCAGGACTTCTTCGCGCGCTACCCCAACACCTACCAGGAAGACCGCCTGCGCAACGACTGGCTGCTGCTGCTCGGCCAGCGCCGCGACTGGGACGGCTTTGCCGCCAACATCGCTGGCTTCCGCATGGGCGACGACGCCCAGGTGCGCTGCTACGCGGTGCTGGTCGACACGCTGCGCACCGGCACGGCCACGCAGGCGCAGGCCGACGAGGTGCGCCGCAACTGGTTCGCCCAGCGCGACAGCGACGACGGCTGCCTCACCGCCGCCGACCGCATGGTCGCCGCCCGCCTGATGACGACCAACGACGCCTGGAAGAAGGCGCGCCTGGCCATCGAGGCCAACCGGCCCGCCGCCGCGCGCGGCGCCGTCACCATCGCCGCGCCCGACGCGCTGCCGCTGTTCGAGGAGGTCAACGCCAGCGCCGCCAAGTTCCTCACGGGCCGCGCCTTCGTCGCCGCCAAGTCGCGCAAGGAACTGGTGGTGCTCGCGCTCATCAAGATCGCGGTCGCCGACCCCGACCAGGCCGCCTCGCAACTCGACGGCAAGTGGGGCCCGATGCTCTCCGCCGAGGAGCGCAACTGGCTCTGGGGCACCATCGGCCGCACGGCCGCGAACAAGCTCTCGCCGATGGCCGTGAGCTACTTCGGCAACGTCACGAAGAACAGCGACCTGTCCGACGACATGCTCGGCTGGCGCGTGCGCGCCTCGCTGCGTGCCGGCCAGTGGAAGGACGTGGCGCCCGCCGTCAACGCCATGAGCGACGCCGCCCAGCAAGACCCCACCTGGGTCTACTGGAAGGCCCGCGCACTCAGCAGCGCCGGCGGCGACGAGCGCCGCGCCCAGGCCCGCGAGCTGTACACCAGCATCGCCGGCACGCGCGGCTTCTACGAAATGCTGGCGCTCGAGGAGCTGGGCCAGCGCACCGTGGCCGCCACCCGCCCCGCGCCGCTCACGCCGGAAGAGAAGAACGCCGCGCGCACCAACCCGGGCTTGCAGCGCGGCCTGCAGGCCATCGGCATGGGCCTGCGCTCCGAAGGCACGCGCGAGTGGAACTACACCACCAACCTGCACGAGAAGGGCGGCATGGACGACCGCGCCCTGCTCGCCGCCGCCGACCTGGCCTGCCAGCGCGAGGTGTGGGACCGCTGCATCAACACCAGCGAACGCACCAAGGGCGTGATCGACGTGGAGCAGCGCTTCCCCATGCCCTTCCACGACACGGTGCTGCGCAAGAGCCAGGACATCGGCCTGGACCCGGCCTACGTGTACGGCCTGATCCGCCAGGAAAGCCGCTTCATCATGGACGCGCGCTCGGGCGTCGGCGCCTCGGGCCTGATGCAGGTCATGCCCGCCACCGCGCGCTGGACCGCCCGCAAGATCGGCATGACCGACTTCACGCCGGGCCAGATCAACGACCGCGAGACCAACATCACCATCGGCACCAACTACCTGAAGCTCGCGCTCGACGACTTCGACGGTTCGATGGCGCTGGCCGCCGCGGCCTACAACGCCGGCCCGGGCCGTCCGCGCAACTGGCGCAACGGCCCGGTGCTCGACGCGGCCATCTGGGCCGAGAACGTGCCCTTCACCGAGACGCGCGACTACGTGAAGAAGGTGCTGGCCAACACCACCAACTACGCCGCCATCATCACCGGCCGGCCGCAGTCGCTGAAGGAGCGCCTGGGCCGCGTGGGCCCGCGCAACGCGAACGAACCCGAGCCGAACAAGGACCTGCCCTGACATGAGCCCCCACGCTCATCACTTCGTGTATTCGCTGCCCCCCGAGGGGGCGCTGGCCTCCCTTGGGGCGGCCCGGCGCGAGGCCTGACATGACCTGGCGCGACGAGGTGCTCGACACCGTCGCGTCCGAGTTCTCGGACGTGGGCGATGTCGCGCAGCTCACGCGCATTTCGGTGCGGCTGCTGCTGGCGGCGGTGCTGGGTTTCCTGCTCGGCTTCGAGCGGGAACAGCACGGCAAGGCGGCCGGCGTGCGCACCCACATGCTGGTGGCCATCGGATCGGCGCTGTTCGTGCTGATCCCGCAGCAAAGCGGCATCCTCCCGGCCGACATGAGCCGCGTGATCCAGGGGCTGGTGGCCGGCGTGGGCTTTCTCTGTGCCGGCACGATCCTCAAGCAGGGCAAGGACGAATCCCACGTGCAGGGCCTCACCACCGCCGCCGGGCTCTGGATGACGGCCGCCATCGGCATGGCCTGCGGGCTGGGCCGCGAGGCCACCGCCGTGCTCAGCGCGCTGCTGGCGCTTGCGGTGCTGTCGCTGGTGCCGCATCTCGTGGCCCTGATCGAACGCGTCGTGAAGCCATCGGCGGACGCGGACGCCTCCGGCCCGCGCGTGATCGTGCCGCCCGAATCGCGCCGCGATGGCGAACAGCGCTGAAGCGCTGACGTAGCCCGCATCGGCATCAATTCGCGCTGCCTTCGTCATCAATCGCCGCGCGCCGCCCGGCTAGCATCGACGGCTTTGCCCCCATTCCCGCACTGACCCGGAGACCCAGAAGATGTCCAAGCTCTACATCGGCAACAAGAATTACTCGTCGTGGTCCATGCGCCCCTGGGTGCTCATGACGCAGGCCGGCATTCCCTTCGAGGAGGTGATGGTCCACTTCGACTCGTTCGATGCGACCTCGCAGTTCAAGCATGTGATCGGCGCCATCAACCCGGTGGCCAAGGTGCCGGTGCTGGTCGACGGCGACCTGGCCGTGTGGGACACGCTGGCCATCGCCGAGTACCTGGCCGAGCGCTTCCCCGAGAAGCAGCTGTGGCCCCAGGGCGTGGCCGAGCGGGCCCGCGCGCGCAGCATCTGCGCCGAGATGCATTCGGGTTTCGGCAACCTGCGCGGCAACTGCCCGATGAACATCGAGGCCTCGCTGCCCGAGGTGGGTGCGCGGCTGCTGGCCGAACAGCCCGGCGTGCGCGAAGACCTCGACCGCATCGTGCAGATGTGGACCGAGCTGCTCGACACGCACGGCGGCCCGATGCTGTTCGGCGCCTTCACCATCGCCGACGCCTTCTTTGCGCCGGTGTGCATGCGCATTCGCGGCTACGGCCTGCCGGTGCCGCCGGCCATCGACGCGTACATCGCGCGCGTGGCCGCGCTGCCGGGCGTTGCCGCGTGGATTGCGGGCGCCCTGGCCGAGAAGACCTTTGTAGCTTTCGACGAGCCCTACCGCACCTCGCGGGACTAAGCGCTCCCCCAGGCTACCCTCGCTGCGCGAGGTCCGCCTACCCCCTCACCGGGGGCAACCCCAGCGGCCCGGCAAAGCCGGTTCCGCGGGGCTCCTGGCATGAGCAGCGTCGGCTTCAGCGGCGCCCACTGAACGCTGTCGCGCCGATCAGAACCGGTACGTCGCCGCCAGGTAGGTGACGATCGGGTTCAGCTTCAGGCTCGACTCGCTGCGCGCCACCGGCAGGCCGGTGATGCTGGTCGTGGTGAGCTTGGCCTTGGTCTTCAGCGGGATGTACGACACCGAGAACGACACGCCCCAGTGCTTGTCGAACTGGTAGGCGACGCCGGCGTTGAGCACGGGCGCGAACGAGCTGTCGAGCTTGGCGGTGGTGTTCACCGAATACGGCGACGTGTGGAACTGGCTGGCCAGCGCGCCCTGCAGGTTCGACGTGAGCTTCACGTCGCTGTACCAGACATAGGTGGCGCCCAGGCCCACGAACGGACGGAAGGCGTCGTTGCCTTCGTTGAAGTAGTACTTGGCCAGCACGGTGGGGCTCCACTGGCGAGCCTGGCCGAGTTCGCCCACGCGCGCCAGCGTGCCGCTGCCGTTGAGCTTGAACTTGGGCGGCACGCCGAGCACGCCCTCGACAGCCCAGTGGCTGTCGATGAAGTACGCGACGTTCAGGCCCAGCGTGTCCGAGTCGGTGACGCTCGCGCCCGAACCGGCCAGCACGCTGTGCACGGGCGCGGTCACGGTCAGCGGCTTGCTCGAATCCTGCGGCGAGAGGTGGAACCAGCCGGTGCCGACGACCCAGTCGCCCGCGTTCTGCGCCAAAGCGCTGCCCGATGCCAGGACCCCGAGTGCCGCCAATGCCAACGATGCTGTTGTTTTGAGTTTCTTCATAGCTGTGAATGCTCCTTGGGTGTTGAGAACGGCCCCGTCTCCGGGGGCGCCGGCCAGCGACCGACGCTTCGCGCGACGCGAATTTGCGAACGGTCGTTCGCGTCGCTCGTCGATTATCGAACGACCGTTCGTTTTCTGCCAAGCAAGCATCCCTACACTGCACTCATGAACATTTTTCTCGTCGGCGGTGCACTGCGCGACCGGTTGCTGGGCCGCCCGGTGTCCGACCATGACTGGCTGGTGGTGGGCGCCACGCCCGAGGCCATGGTGGCGCGCGGCTACCTCCCCGTGGGGCGCGACTTCCCCGTCTTCCTGCACCCGCAGACGCGCGAGGAATACGCGCTGGCCCGCACCGAACGCAAGAGCGCACCGGGCTACCGCGGCTTCGTCGTGCATGCGGCGCCCGATGTCACGCTCGAGCAGGACCTCGCGCGGCGCGACCTGACCATCAACGCCATCGCCCTGCCCGCCGAGCACGTGCGCGCCGACGGCAGCTTCGACCCACGCCCCGACACGCTGGCCGACCCCTTCCACGGCCAGCGCGACCTGCGCGACAAGGTGCTGCGCCACGTGACCGACGCCTTCCGCGAGGACCCGGTGCGCATCCTGCGCGTGGCGCGCTTCGCCGCGCGCTTCGACGACTTCACCGTCGCGCCCGAAACCATGGCGCTGATGCGCGAGATGGTCGCCGCCGGCGAGGTCGATGCGCTCGTGCCCGAACGTGTGTGGCAGGAACTCGCGCGCGGCCTGATGGAAACGCGCCCCTCGCGCATGTTCGAGGTGCTGCGCGACTGCGGCGCGCTCGCGGTGCTGCTGCCCGAGGTCGATCGGCTCTGGGGCGTGCCGCAGCCGGCGCAGCACCATCCCGAGATCGACACCGGCGTGCACCTGATGATGGTGCTCGACACCAGCGCGCGCCTGGGCGCCACGCTGCCCGTGCGCTTCGCCTGCCTGATGCACGACCTCGGCAAGGGCACCACGCCCGTCGACATGCTGCCGCGCCACATCAACCACGAGCTGCGCAGCGTCGACCTGCTGCAGGCCGTGTGCGAACGCTGGCGCGTGCCGGTGGAGCTGCGCGAGCTGGCCGAGGTGGTGGCGCGCGAGCACGGCAACATCCACCGCAGCGGCGACCTCGGCGCGACGCCGCTGGTGCGGCTGCTGGAGCGCTGCGACGCCTTCCGCAAGCCGGCGCGCTTCGCCGAGGCACTGCTGGCCTGCGAATGCGACGCGCGCGGCCGGCTCGGCTTCGAGGACAAGGCCTACCCGCAGCGCCCACGGTTGCTGGCTGTGCTCGCGGCGGCGCAGGGCGTGGCCACCGATGTGGTCGCGCGCGAGGCGCAGCAGGCCGGCGCGACGGGGCCGCGCATCGGCGAGGCGATCCATCGCGCGCGCATCACGGCGGTGGCGGCTTCGCTGCCGGCCGCGGCCGACTGATCGCGTCCGGACACCACTGAATCCGGCCTTCGGCGCAGGCCGGGACTTTGGCCGACACGCGCCGCGTGCGAGCCGTGCTATGGTTTTTCCCGATGCCAAAGTCCTCCAGCAGCAACGCACAGTTGCCTCCTTCGCCGGGCCGGGACGCCGCCCTTTTTCTCGACTTCGACGGCACGCTGGTCGGCCTCGCCGCCACGCCTGAAGCCATCGAGGTGCCTCCCGCCCTCGTGCCCCTGTTGAGCGATCTGCGCGACCTGCTCGGTGGCGCGCTCGCCGTGGTGTCGGGCCGCCAGATCGATGCCATCGACCGCTTCCTTGCGCCGTTGCGGCTGCCCGCGGCCGGCGAGCACGGCGTGCAGCGGCGCGATGCCCAGGGCGCCATGCAGGAGCAGCGCCCGCCCGATCTCGTGCCCATCCTGGACATTGCCAACGAACTCGCGCGCATCCACGAAGGCCTGCTGGTGGAGCGCAAGCATGCCGCCATCGCGCTGCATTACAGGCTCGCGCCGCAGCTCGAAGCCGTGTGCCGCGACGCGATGACGCGCGCCATCGCGAACCATCCGCAGCTCGAGCTGCTGCACGGCAAGTTCGTGTTCGAGGTCAAGCCCGCGGGCGTCAACAAGGGCCTCGCGATCGAAGCCTTCATGAACGAGGCGCCCTTCGCGGGCCGCACGCCGGTCTTCGCGGGCGACGACACCACCGACGAGAGCGGCTTCGCCGTCGTGCAGCCGCGCGGCGGCATCGCGATCAAGGTCGGCGCCGGCCCGAGCCTGGCGCTGCACCGGCTCGAATCGCCGCGCGCCGTCTACGAATGGCTGGTGCAGGCACGCGACCTGCTTGCCGCGCCCAATCACAAAGAAGCATCACCGAGGAGCCCCGCATGAGCGAACACCAGTTGCCGGAAGCCCCGGAAGACCGCGCAGGCAATGCCCTGGCCGGCGCAGCGGGCCCCGACGACCACGCACCGGTCGACACGACGAAGGCCGCTGCAGCCACCCCACGCGGCTTTGCGCCGCCGGCCGAGCCCTCGCTCAATGTCGGCGTGATCGGCAACTGCGCGTACAGCGCGCTCATCGATGCGCGTGCGCGCGCCGTCTGGTGCTGCCTGCCGCGCTTCGATGGCGACCCGGTCTTCAATGCCCTGCTGCACCCCGGCGAGGAAGCCGGCGCCTGGGCCATCGAGATCGAGGACTTCGCGTCCAGCAAGCAGTGGTACGAACCCAATACGGCCGTGCTGCGCACGCAGCTGTTCGACAGCGCGGGCCAGGGCATCGAGATCACCGACTTCGCGCCGCGCTTCTACAGCCGCTCGCGCTACTTCCGCCCGCTCATGATGGTGCGCCGCGTGCGCCCCATCGCCGGCGCGCCGCGCATCCGCGTGTCGCTCGACCCACGCTTCCAGTGGGGCGCTTCGGAACCGATCGAGGTCACGCGCGGCAGCAACCACATCCGCTACGTGGGGCCCGACGTGACGCTGCGGCTGAACACCGACGCGTCGATCTCGCACATCCTCTCGCGCCAGGCCTTCGTGATCTCGCGCGAGTACAACTTCATGTTCGGCGTGGACGAGACGCTGCTCGAAGGCATTGCCGACACCGCGCGCAAGTTCGAGCAGGAAACCATCGCGTACTGGCGCACCTGGAGCAAGCGCCTGGCCATTCCCTTCGAGTACCAGGACGCGGTGATCCGCGCGGCCATCACGCTCAAGCTCTCGCTGTACGAGGACACCGGCGCCATCGTCGCTGCCATGACCACCAGCATTCCCGAGGCGCCGGGCAGCCAGCGCAACTGGGACTACCGCTACTGCTGGCTGCGCGATGCCTTCTTCGTGGTGCGCGCACTCAACTCGCTGAGCGAAGTGGGCACGATGGAGGACTACCTGCGCTGGCTCGCCAACGTGGTGATCGGCTCGCACGGCGAGCACATCCAGCCGCTGTACGGCATCGGGCTGGAGCGCGAGCTGCCCGAGTCCTTCGTCGAAGGGCTGGCAGGCTACCGCGGCATGGGCCCGGTGCGCGTGGGCAACCAGGCGCAGGAACACTTCCAGCACGACGTGTACGGCAACATCGTGCTCGGCGCGGCGCAGGCCTTCCACGACCACCGCTTGCTCAGCCGCGCGGGCGTGGCGGAGTTTCCGCACCTGGAGGCCGTGGGCGAGCAGGCGGTGCGCGTGTACGGCACGCCCGACGCCGGCATGTGGGAGCTGCGCACGCGCGCCCGCGTGCACACCAGCTCGGCGCTCATGAGCTGGGCCGCCTGCGACCGCCTGGCCAAGATCGCGCGCACGCTGGAGCTGCCCGAGCGCGCGGCCTACTGGCACGGCCACGCGGCGCGCATGAAGGAAGAGATCCTCGCCAAGTCGTGGAGCGAAGAGCGCCAGGCCTTTGCCGAGAGCTTCGGCGGCAACGAGCTGGACGCCAGCATCCTGCTGATGGTCGAGGTGGGCCTGATCGATGCGCGCGACCCGCGCTTCATCTCCACCGTCGACGCCATGGAGAAGTCGCTGTGCGACGGCCCCTACATGCGCCGCTATGAGGCGGCCGACGACTTCGGCAAGCCCGAGACCGCCTTCAACATCTGCACCTTCTGGCGCATCGACGCGCTCGCCAAGATCGGCCGCAAGGCCGAGGCGCGGCAGATCTTCGAGACCATGCTCGCCGCGCGCAACCCGCTGGGCCTGCTGTCGGAAGACACGCACCCGGTGACGGGCGAGATGTGGGGCAACTTTCCGCAGACCTATTCGATGGTCGGCATCATCAACGCGGCCGTGCGCCTGTCCGCCCCCTGGGACTCCTGCATATGAGCCGTCTCGTCGTCATTTCGAACCGCGTGGCCGACCCGCGCAAGCCCGCCGCCGGCGGACTGGCCGTGGCCCTGGGCGAATCGCTGCAGCAAAGCGGCGGCCTGTGGTTCGGCTGGAGCGGGCAGATCGTCGAGGACGGTCCCACGGGCGAAGGCGAGCTGCGCACGCAGCAGGCCGGCAAGGTCACGCTCGCCACCATCGACCTGAGCCGCGACGACCACGACAGCTACTACCTGGGCTACAGCAACGACGTGCTGTGGCCGGTGTTCCACGACCGGCTCGACCTGGCGCACTTCGACGCCGGCTTCATCGGCGGCTACCGGCGCGTGAACCAGCTGTTCGCGCGCAAGCTGCTGCCGCTGCTGCGCGAGGACGACATCCTCTGGGTGCACGACTACCACCTGATCCCGCTGGCGGCCGAGCTGCGCGCCATGGGCTGCAAGCAGCGCATCGGCTTCTTCCTGCACATTCCGCTGCCGCCGCAGATCATCATGGCGGCCATTCCGCAGCACGAGTGGCTGATGCGCTCGCTGTTCTCCTACGACCTGATCGGCTTCCAGGCCGAGCAGGACGTGCAGCACTTCGCGCACTACGTGCGCAACGAGGCGCGCGGTGAAACGCTGGGCGGCGACCTGTTCCGCGCCTACGGCAACACGGTGCGCGCGGCGGCCTTTCCGATCGGCATCGACGTGGACGAGTTCGCGGCGCTCACGCACGCCAAGGAATCGCGCGACATGTACGAGACCATGAAGCGCGAATACTCGAGCCGCCGGCTGCTGCTGGGCATCGACCGGCTCGACTATTCGAAGGGCATCCCGCAGCGCGTGCGCGCTTTCCGCGAGCTGCTGGCCAACTACCCCGAGAACCGGCGCAGCGCCACGCTGATCCAGATCGCCTCGCCCACGCGCGAGACGGTCGATGCCTACGCCGACATCCGCAAGGAGCTCGAATCGCTGTGCGGCGCCATCAACGGCGACTACGGCGAGCTTGACTGGATGCCGGTGCGCTACATCCACCGCATGGTGGCGCGCCGCCGCGTGCCGGGCCTGTGCCGCGCGGCGGCCGTGGGGCTGGTGACGCCGCTGCGCGACGGCATGAACCTCGTGGCCAAGGAATACATCGCCGCGCAGGACCCGGCCGACCCCGGTGTGCTGGTGCTGTCGCGTTTCGCGGGAGCGGCCGAGCAGCTGAAGGAAGCGCTGCTGGTGAACCCCTACGACACGCACGGTACGGCGGAGACGGTGCAGCAGGCGCTGCAGATGCCGCTGGAAGAGCGGCGCGACCGGCACCAGAAGCTGCTGTCGCGCATCCGGGCGCAGGACATCCACTGGTGGCGGCGGACCTTCCTCGAAGCGCTGCGGGAGGCGGCGAGCGAGCGCTGAGCGCGCGCTCATTTAGCGCTCGCTCACCACCCCGTCAGCAACCGCACGAAGCGCATCACGGGCCGCGCCTGTGCCTGCGCTGACGCCGGGGTCCGGGTCGCCCGCTCCGGCGTGTGCACCCGCAGATGCACCGCCGTCACCGCCGACACCTCGATCCACCCGCCTTGCGGCACGCGATGCATATCGCCTTCGGTGAGCAGCGTCTCGGTCATGAACACCGTCTCGCCCAGCCAGCCGGGTGGCGACACCACGCGGGCGCGGCCCTCGGCCAGCTGGAGCCAGGCCCCGGCATCGACCGCGGTGCGCAGCGACTGGCCGGGTTCAAGGACGATGAAATCGGGTGCTTCGCAGAGCGTGGTGATCATGGCGGACCTCGGGTGAATGAGGCTTCATCGTAGGAATTCCATCGCTCAAAAAACAGGCACACGCCATGGCTATTGCGACCGGAACAGTCGGGCCGCCGCGCCATCTGTTATGGTCTTTTTCCCGAGCAACTGCATCTGTTTTTGGATGCCCGATGCAGGGAACATCCACCCATGGACTCGCTACCGCTCTACCGCCAGCTCGCGGCGCACTACGTCGACGCGATCCACGCCGGTTCGCTCAAGGCCGGCGACAAGCTCCCGTCGCTGCGCAGCCTGATGCGGCTGCACGACATCAGCCTCTCCACGGCGCTGCAGCTGTGCCGCGCGATGGAGAGCGAAGGCTGGGTCGAGGCACGCGACCGCTCCGGCTACTTCGTGCGCCGTCCGCAGCGCCTGGTCATCGCGGCGATGGAGGAACCCGCCTCCGGCCTGCCGCCCGACCCGGCGCAGTTCGTCAACATGCGCACGCGCATGGCCAACTTCATGGCGCGCGGGCGCCTCAACGAGGTCAAGCTCAACTTCGCGATCTCGCGCGCCGCCCCCGAGCTCTACCCGGCCGAGGCGCTGCGCAACGCCATGACGCGCGCGCTGCGCCAGCGGCCCGAACTGCTGACCACCGCCTCGTCGCAGAAAGGCCACGAGCAGTTCCGCCAGGTAGTGGCCCAGCGCAACCTGCGCGTAGGCATGACCGTCGCGCCCGACGACGTGCTGGTCACCAACGGCTGCATCGAGGCCCTGAACCTTGCGCTGCGCGCCATCGCCAAGCCCGGCGACACCGTCGCCGTGGAATCGCCCACCTTCTACGGCCTGCTGCAGGTGCTCGAAAGCCTGGGGCTGCGCGGCCTGGAGATTCCCACCAGCCCGCAGACCGGCATCTCGCTGGAGGCGCTGGACCTGGCCATCCACACCTACGACGACATCAAGGCCGTGGTGGTGGTGCCGCACCTGCAGAACCCCATCGGCAGCGTGATGCCCGACGCGCACAAGCAGCGGCTGGTGCAGCTGTGCGAAAGCCACGGCATCGCGCTGGTCGAGGACGACACCTACAGCGACCTGGTGGAAACCGAGGTGCCGCCGCGCGCCATCAAGTCCTGGGACCGCACGGGCAACGTCGTCTACTGCGCGTCCTTGCACAAGGTGCTGGCGCCGGGCCTTCGGCTGGGCTGGATCACCGCCGGGCGCTGGCACGCGCAGGTGGAAATGCTCAAGTACGCGCAGACGCGCAACAACGAGGCGCTGGCGCAGATCGCCGCGGGCGAGATCATTGCCAGCGGCGGCTACGACCGCCACCTGCGCCGCCTGCGCGAACGCCTGCACACGCAGCGCGACCAGACGGCGGACGCCATTGCCCGCTACTTCCCGTCGGGCACCCGGCTCAACCTGCCGCGCGGCGGCTTCCAGTTGTGGGTGGAGTTGCCCGAGCGGCTGTCGTCGGTCGCCGTGTTCGAGGCCGCGTTGCGCGAGCACATGCTGGTGGCGCCGGGCGCGCAGTTCTCGAACGCCGCGCGCTTCGACCACTACCTGCGCATCAACTGCGGCTGGCCCTTCAGCGAGGCGGTCGATGCGGGGCTGCGTCGGCTCGGACAGATCGTCGAGGAAGGCTGCGCCGCGCAGAAGAGCCTGCCGGCGTCAGCGTCAGCGGCGACCAGATCGCCACGCGTTGCCGTTCAGTCGAGCAGGGCCAGGGCGGCGTAATCGCCCACCTTGTCGCCGAGCCCGGCGGGCACCAGCAGCACGCCACGCGTGAGCGGCGCCAGCTTGCCGTCGATCTGCGCCTGCAGCCTTGGCAGCAGGAAGTCGCGGTGGTGCCAGAACACGCTGCCGCCCAGGCTGATGCGCTGCAGGTCGAGCGTGATGATCATGTTGTAGAGCATGCGGCCCAGCACGCGGCACAGCGCATCGACGATTTCCAGCGAATGCGGCTCGCCCGCCGAGGCGGCCGAGAACAGGTCGGGCGCCGACTGTCCGAAACGGCGCGAGATCGAGTTGCCGGCCACCAGCGCCTCGACGTCGCCCAGGTTGCCGCAGCCGCAGAGCGCGGCACTCGCGTCGTCGACCACGAAGCTGTGGCCCGCGTGACCCGCATTGCCGTTCTTGCCGCGCAGCGCGCGGCCGTCCACGCACAGGCCCACGCCGACGCCCGTGCTCCAGGTGGCATAGGCGCAGTGATCGAACCCCTTGAGCGCGCCCCAGTGGCGTTCGGCCTCCAGCCCGGCGACCGCGTCGTTCTCGACGCGCACCTGTCCGAAGCGCCGGGCCAGCGGGGCTTCGATGATCGCGGTCATCCACTGGTTGGGCAGGCCGCGGGCCGGACCGGCGATGCCGCCGCAGATGTTCGGCGTGGCCAGCTCGACCATGCCGTCGTGCAGCTCGAAGGGCCCGGTCGACGACACGCCCACGCGGTCGATGCTCGCGGGGTCGACGCCCTGCTCGGCGCAGACCTCGTCGATGAGCCGCAGGATCTGCACCGCCACGGCATCGTTGTTGCCGGTCTTGGCGGTGGGCTCGCTGCGGCGGCCGATCAGCGGCGCGTCGCTCGAAGCGGAAAGGCTCACGGCCACCTTGGTGCCGCCGATGTCTACGCAGGCTCTCATTGCGGGTGTCTCTTCTTTCTCAGAGCAGCCGGGCGATCAACGCCGCGATCATGCTGAGCACCACCGTGCTCGCGATCGGCAGCTGCCAGTCGCGGCCGAAGGCACGGAACTCGAAATCGCCGGGCAACCGTCCGAAGCCGAAGCGGCGCAGCCAGGCGGTCAGCCCGCTCATGAGCACCAGCGCCAGGACGACGACGATCAGCCAGCGAAACATGGAAAACAGTCTAGGCCGCGAGCACGGCCAGGGCTTGTCGGTGAAGTTCGGGTGTGGCTGCAGCGATCACGCGCTGATCGGGGTTCAGCCCCAGCGGCCGGCCCTCCCAGTCGGTGACGACGCCGCCCGCCGCCTCGATCAGGCCCGCCGGGCCCAGGAAGTCGTAGGGCTGCAGGCCCGTCTCGACCACGAGATCGATGGTGCCGCCCGCGAGCTGCGCATAGCCATAGCAGTCGCCGCCGAAGCGGCGCATCGCGCACTGGCGGCTCAGGCGGTCGAAGGCTGTCCAGTCGGCCGGCGAGAAGATGTCGGGCGAAGTGGTGACGATGCGCGCCTTGGCAATCTCGGTGCAGCCGCTCACGCGCACGGGCTGGCCGTCGCGCGTGGCGCCCTTGCCGGCCTGGCCCACCCAGCGCTCCTTGAGCACCGGCATGTCGACCATGCCGAACACCACGCGACCGCCCTGCAGCACGCCGATCAGCGTGCCCCACAGCGGCGAGCCGGTGATGAAGCTGCGCGTTCCGTCGATCGGGTCGAGCACCCAGATGCGCTCGGCGTCGAGCCGCTCGGGGCCATGCTCCTCGCCGAAGATGCCGTCGGCGGGCACGCGCGCGCCAAGAATCTCGCGCATCGCCGTCTCGGCGGCGCGGTCGGCCAGCGTGACCGGGCTTTCGTCGGCCTTGGTGATGATGTCCAGCGGCGTGCGGAAATGGCGCATCGACTGCGCGGCGGCGGCATCGGCCAGCGCACCGGCGATCGAGGAAAGGTCGGGGGTGGAAGAGCTCATGGGAAGGACAGAACGCGTGCCAAAAGCTGCGATTAGACCCGAGCCCGCGCCCCTTCCCCCATCGCCGGGGCATTCGCCCGGCCCCTCGCGGTGACCTCGGCTACCGCTGCTGCCCCCAGCGCCGCACCGTCAGCCGCTCCAGCGTGCGAAAGCCCAGGCTTTCCACCAGCAGGCCGATCAGCACCACCAGCGCGAGGCCGGCGAACACGCGGTCGGTGTACAGCTCGTTGC
>NZ_QXMN01000065.1:0-22253 GCF_003581445.1 Acidovorax cavernicola
TGTAGTCGTAGTCCCGGGTGGCGTACGCCCCGCTGGTGAGCGAATGCGCGGGCACGAAGCTGTGGATGTACTCGGCATCGATCTTCCAGCCCGGGGCGTGGTACTCGACCTGCTGGTACAGCGGATCACCAGTCTCATAGGCGCCCATGGCGTCCGAGAGCACCAGGCGGTGCCTGCCGCCCGAGTGCTCGAAGTGGTAGCTGATGCCCCATTCCTGACACAGGCGCACAAAGAAGGCGAAGTCGCTCTCGTTGAACTGGGTCTGGTAGTCGCGCACGGGGTAGTGCTCGAGCAGGCGCTTGTCCACGGGGAAGGGATAACTGGCGAGCAGCGCATCCAGGATCTGGACGACGTTGAGGTCCTGGAAGATCCGGCAATCGGTGCGCAGGGTGGCCAGGTGCAGCCAGGGGCGCAGGGTGAGCTTGTATTGAAGGTGGCGCCCTTCCTCGCCCCACAGGGCTGCGTCGGTGATCAGGGCGTTGATCTGGCGGGGACCGACATCAGAGCCGTCGAGTTCTATCTCGCAGCTGATCTCGCGGCCGATGAACGCGTCGAGGTCGAAGTCGGCGGCGAGGGAGACGCCGGACAGGCCCAGCGCATCGGGGGTCTTGAGCAGCAGCTCGTAGGCAAACAGGCCGTTCAGGCCTTCATGCCCTGACAGCCGCACGGGCTGCAGTGCGGCCTGGCCAAGAACAACGGGGATCGCGGCGGAAGAAACAGACAGCGTGCGCGGCATCGACGACTTCCTGGGGAGGAAAACAGGTCGCGCAGTTTGCGAGCCAGCTCGCGATCACACTGATAACAATGGTCATCCAGACCACGATCCGACCTGTGCCATCGCGACAGATGCGCGACAGGTGACGGATTTGGCACGTGAGTGATCCCCCAGCAAGGCCCCCGTAGTCCATTCGCGCTAGACCGTCTTGCGAATAGGCGACGTAAACACCCGCTCCTAGACTTTCCCGAGGCCTGAACGGCGCGCACTCCCGCGGCGTCGAGCGTTCGCGGCAGCGAGTGCATGGGTCGAGGGGGTTCAATGGCGTGGTTTTCGAGATGGGGATGTGCGCATCCGGCGCGTCGCCGTGCCGGTCTTGCCGGTGCCGCTGGCCTGGTGGGTGTGCTGCTTCTGGGCCCCGGTGGTCCTTCAGCCTTGGCGCAGCGACCCGCGCCTCCCCCTGCTGCTCCTGTGGCAGCGGGTGGCCCGAATGCCGAAGCCGCGGCCGACCGGATGGCGCAGGCGCGCCTGGCCGACACCGACACGCTGCTGGCGCTGACCAGCGAAGGCGCGGTGCTCTACGGCCAGGACGCGGTCAAGCTCTCGGGCTATCAGTACTGCAGCCAGGCGGTCGCATTGGCCGAGGCGGGAGAGTTCCGCCAGAGCGTGCGCGCCGCGAGCAAGGCGCTGCACCTGGCCAACGCCACCAGCGATCCGAACCTGCGCGCGGTGGCGAACCGCGACCTGGCCATCGTCTACAGCTACTCCGGACAGCTCGAGAAGGCCGAGGAGTTCGCGCGCGAAGCGCTGCGCCATCCCGCGCGCGATCCGAAGCTGGTGGTCGGGCCGGTGCAGAAGGTGATCGGCGACGTGCGCACGCGGCGCGGCGACTTCGCCGGCGCGGTGCTCAGCTACGACGAGGCACTGGCCAACAGCTCGCCGCGCTATGCGCCGCTGGTGCAGGCCTCGCTGGTGAACGCGCTCATCGAATCGGGCAACGCGGTGCGTGCGCGCCAGGTGCTCGGCGAGATGGCCCAGCCGCGCGAAGCACCGCTGGCCGCGCAGCTCGAACGCACGCGCGCACGCCTCCTGCTGGCCGAGAACAAGCCGGCCGAGGCGCGCGACATCTACCGCGCGCTCACCACGCGCCAGGTCGGCACCGACACCGCCTACTACCGGCTCTGGGCCTGGGACGGCGTGGCACGCAGCGAACTCGCGCTGGGCCAGAAGCAGGCGGCGGCCGAGGCCGCGGGCCGCGCGCTCGCCGACGTCGACCAGGTGCGCGCGCGCTTTCGCAGCGAAGAAGTGAAGATGGGCTTGTTCTCCGACCTGCAGTCGGTGTTCGAGCGCGGCGTGGCGGTGTACAGCGAAGCCGGCGATCCGAAGCGGGCCTTCGAGGTGAGCGAGCACAGCCGCTCGCGCGCGCTGCTCGATGCGGTGCGCGGCCGCGCCAAGCTCAGCGAGCCGTCGGCCGGCACGGTGGGCGTTGCGGCGCTGCAGCGCACGCTGGCGGCCGATGAGCGTGTGGTGCAGTACCACGCGCTGCCCGACCGCCTGATGGTCTGGGTCGTGGGCCCGGACAGCATCGTCGAGAAGAGCGTGCCGGTGAAACGCGAAGCGCTCACCGAGCTGGTCGAGACCTTTCGCAATTCGATCGTGCGCGGCCGTCGCGCCGCCATCACCAATGCCGACAAGCTGGGCGAGGCGCTGCTCGGTCCGCTGGGCCTGAAGCCGGGCCAGCGCGTGGTGGTGGTGCCGCACGGGCCGCTGCACTACCTGCCGTTCCAGGCGTTGCGCCTGGACGGCCGCTACCTCATCGAGACGCACCCGGTGTCGGTGGCACCGTCGATCAGCATCGCGGTGCAGCTGGCGCAGCGCACGCCGCGCGTGAACGCGGCGCTCACGGCCTTCGGCAATCCGCGCATCGAGGACAAGTACGACCTGCCCGGCGCCGAGACCGAGGTGAAGCAGCTCGCGCAGCTGTTCCCGCGCAACACGGTGTACATGGGCGCGGCCGCCACCAAGACGCAGTTCCGCGACGTGGCCTCGCGCTCGCCGCTGATGCACGTGGCGGCGCATGCCGAGGCCGACGAGGTCGATCCGCTGTACTCGCGCATCCTGCTGGCGAACGAAGGCGGCAAGCAGAACTTTCTCGAGGCGCACGAGATCCTCGCGCTGCCGATGGATGGCACGGCGCTGGTCACGCTCTCGGCCTGCGAGTCGGGCCTGGGGCGCATCGCGCAGGGCGACGAGGTGCTGGGCTTCACGCGCTCGTTCCTCTCGGCCGGCAGCTCCAGTCTCATCGCTTCGCTGTGGCCCGTGTCGGACGACGCCACCGCGGTGCTCATGGGCACGCTCTACGGCGAGCTCGCCAAGGGCCGCGACGTCCAGAAGGCCATGCAGGCCGGGCAACTGGCCGTGCTGAAGGACCCCAAGATGTCCCATCCCTTCTTCTGGGCGCCGTTCAACCTGATCGGCAACTGGCGACTCACGGTGGGGAGCTAGACATGTCTTCGCCACGCTCCCTCCTGCAAAGAAGAACTGCCATGGCTGCTGCGATCCGCCCTCGTCCACGACCGACGCCGATCGCCATTGCGGCGACGGCGCTCGTCGGCGCCACGCTGTGGATCGCCATGCCCCGCGCGCATGCGCAGGAGGCCACCACGCTGCTGCCCACCAAGGACCCGTGCGGCAGCTGCGACCGCCCCGTTGCGCAGGCCACCGGCGCTGTCGCACCGCAAACCCTGCCCGCGCCGCCACGGCCGGCTGCGGCAGGCAGTTTCAAATTGAACGACCTGCGTCTGAACGGCGTGAAGGCGCTGAGCAACGAAGAGCTGCAGACCATCACCGCCCCCTACATCGGCCGCGACGTCACGCTTGGCGACCTCGAAGGCCTCGCGCAGGCGATCACCACGCGCTACAAGGAGCGTGGCTACTTCCTCGCGCAGGCCGTGGTGCCGGTGCAGACGGTGCGCGACGGCATCGTCGAGATCAGCATCATCGAAGGCCGGCTCGGCAAGGTCGATGTGGTGGTCGCACCCGAGGCGCCGATCAGCGAGGCGCGCGTGCGTGGCTTCCTGTCGGCGCTGCAGCCGGGCGAGGCCGTGAACGCGCCGGCCTACGAGCGCGCGATGCTGCTGCTGTCGGACCAGCCCGGTCTCAAGGTCTCGTCGAGCCTGCAGGAAGGCGCGCAGGCCGGCACCACCGACCTGTCGGTCGAGGTCGAGGCCGGCTCGCGCTGGGCCTTCTCGGCCGAGGCCGACAACCACGGCACGAAGGAAGCGGGACGCTACCGCGTGGGCGGCACGGTGCGCTGGCTCAGCCCCTTCGGCATCGGCGACAACCTCGACGCGCGCGTGCTGCTGTCCAACAGCAACGCGCTGCAGTATGGCCGCGTGTCGTACGAAGCGCCGCTGGGCACCAGCGGCCTGCGCGCGGGCATCGGCATCTCGCGCGTGAGCTACGACCTGGGCGGCCAGTTCGTCGACCTCGACGCGCGCGGCCGCGCCGATGTGCTCGACGTGTCGCTCAACTATCCGCTGATCCGCCAGCGCCAGCAGAACCTGTTCCTGCGCCTCACGGCCGACGTGAAAGACCTCACCGACGAACTGCGCGGCGTCGACTTCACCGCCAAGAAGCGCGTGCAGGGCTTCGGCATCGGCTGGGCCTGGGAGCGGCGCGACGAGGTGCTCGGCGGCGGCTACTGGGCCAGCTCGGGCACGCTGTACCACGGCGACCTGTCGATCCGCGACGCGCAGAGCTTCCAGTCCGACCAGCAGTTCGGCGGGCGCCACACCGAAGGCGGCTTCACCAAGCTGAGCTTCCAGGTGTCGCGCTTGCAGGCCATCGTGCCGCGCCACTCGCTGTACCTCTCCGTCGGTGGTCAGTGGGCCAGCAAGAACCTCGATGCTTCCGAGAAGCTCGCGCTCGGCGGCGCGCGCGCGGTGCGCGCCTACCCGTCGGGCGAACTGCTCGTGGACCAGGGCCTGATCGGCACGCTCGAATACCGCTGGGCCGCCACCGAGGAGGTCACGCCTTTCCTGTTCTACGACGCGGCGCGCGGACGCATCGCGCGCCATCCCTCGCCCTTCGACGGCGAGAACACCCACAGCCTGCGCGGCTACGGCATCGGCCTGAGCTGGTCGCGGCCGGGCAACTTCTCGATCAACGCCACGCTCGCCTGGCGCGCCGGCACACCGCCCGCGCAGACCGACGGCGGCGGGCGCAATCCGCGGCTGTACGTGCAGCTGCAAAAGGCGTTCTGACCATGAAGCCCCGCAACCTCTCACCCCGGCACCCGCTGCGTCCGCTGGCGCTGTCCATTGCCTGCATGGGCTTGGCGCCCGCACTGGCGCAAAGCATCCTGCCGAGTTACCTGCCCGGCCAGTACATCACGCAGGGCGGCGTGAGCGTGGCGAACAAGCTCGGTGTGTCGCCGATGGGCGGTCAGTCGCTGGCGATCTCGCAGTCCTCGCTGCGCGCGATCATCGACTGGCAGTCCTTCTCCATTGGCAAGAACGACGCCGTCAACATCAGCCACACGAACCCGTTGCAGGGGGCTGCCAGCATCCTGCTCAACCGCGTGACGGGCAACGACCTCTCGACCATCGCCGGCCAGCTCACGTCTCCTGGGCGCGTGTTCCTCGTCAATCCGAATGGCGTGGTGTTCGGCCAGAACGCGCAAGTCAACGTGGGTGGGCTCGTGGCCTCCACGCTGGCGCTGAGCACCAGCGACAACGACTTCCTCGGCGGCGCCACGCAGCTGGCCTTCGCGCGCGACGATGCCAACGCCAAGGTGGTCAGCAACGCCGGCGTGCTCACGGCCACCGGCGGCCCCGTGGTGCTGATGGGTGCCGAGGTGACCAACACCGGCCGCATCGTCGCCGACGGCAGCACCGTGGCATTGGCTTCGGGGCGCAAGATCAGTTTCGACCTGGGCAACGACGGGCTCACCAACCTCGTGGTCGCGGCCGACGGCATGGCCACCAGCGCCAAGGTGGTCAACGCCGCGGGCGCCACGCTGCAGGCCGACGGCGGGCGCGTGATGCTCATCGGCAACTCCACCACCGCGGGCCAGCTGGTGGTGAACCAGTCGGGCACCGTGCGCGCGCGTACGCTGGAGAACGTCAACGGCGAGATCGTGCTCGGCGCGGGCGCCAACAACCGCATCGAGATGAACGGCGGCACGCTCGACGCGACCGGCGCGGCGGCGGGGCAGCATGGCGGCGCCATCCGCATCGCGGCCGGCCAGGTGCGCATCGAGGGCACGGGCGGCGGCGACCAGCGCGCCGTGATCGACGCCAGCGGCCAGGCCGGCGGCGGCGACGTGACGATCCATGGCTACGACGTGGCGCTGTCGTCCACGTCGGTGGTGCGCGCCGATGCGACCACCGGCGGTGCAGGCGGCACCATCACCACCGCCAGCGCGCAGGGCAAGGCCCTGGTGGGCGACGCCGATCCGGGGCCCGAGCGCGCCTCGAACCTGCAGGCCTTCGGCGAATTCACCGCGCGCGGCGCGGGCGACGGCAAGGGCGGCACCATCTCCAACGAGGCCGACGCGGTGCGCATCCAGGCCGTGGGCGTGGATGCGGGCGGCGGCGCCAACGGTGGCGCGAACGGCCGCTGGAACGTGACCGCCAA
Source organism: Acidovorax cavernicola (assembly GCF_003581445.1). Taxonomy (NCBI): domain Bacteria; kingdom Pseudomonadati; phylum Pseudomonadota; class Betaproteobacteria; order Burkholderiales; family Comamonadaceae; genus Acidovorax; species Acidovorax cavernicola. The sequence continues at coordinate 6,356 of NZ_QXMN01000065.1, forward strand.
GGGCTCGCACCTGAGCGTCGTCAATGCCGGCGACGTGCCCGCCTACGACAGCGCCCTGCCGTTCATCGACACCAGCACCGTGAGTGCGGGCAGCGTGGGCGCCACGCTCGGTCGCGGCACCGACGTGACGCTGGCGACCACGCCCACCGGCATCGGTGCGGGCGTGACCTTCGCGGCCGGGGCGAAGGTCGTCAAGAGCGAAGGCGGCACTGCGCGGCTGCGGGTGGATTCGTCCGGCAGCATCGTGATGAACAGCGGCTCGGCCATCGAATCGCAGCAGGGCGCGCTGCATGTGGACTTCAACGCCGACGCAACCGGCCGCATCGCCACCAACGCCAAGAACATCAACAACTCCAGCGGCAATCCCTCCGCCGAAAGCGACTACGCCGGCGCGATCGTGCTGGACGGCGCGACCATCTCGGCCAACGGCGGCGACGTGCGCTTCTTCGGCCAGGGCGATGCGCAGAACGGCCGTGCCATCGGCGGCCTGCTTCCGATCGCCGGCAACACCGGCGACTACGTGTTCCGCGACGGCATCACGCTCAGCGGCAGCACGGTGACGACCCAGGGCAGCGGCCAGGTCGTGATGCGCGGCCAGGGCCGCACCTGGATCGACGACCAGGACAACAGCGACTTCATCTTCCGTGGCAGCAACGGTGTGACGATCATGGGCGGCGCGGTGGCGGCGGGCAGCGGCGGCCTGCAGCTCGACGGTCTGGCGGGTTACGGGAGCAGCGGCGTGGCCCTCAGCAGCGGCGCGATGCTCCGGTCCGTGGGCGACATCGGCATCAAGGGCCAGGGCCCGACCTGGACTTCCGACATCGGCGCGGCCGCGGTGGGCGCGAGCACGGCGGTCGTCATCGACGACGCCACCGTGGCCGGCGAGCGCAACGTGCGCATCGAAGGCCAGGGCGCCAACCTCGACGGGATGCGCACCGACACAGCCTTCGCGGGCGGCAACATGTCCGCCGGCGGCGGCAACGGCGTCGCCATCCGCGGTGCGGTCTCGGCCGGTGCCGGCCAGCGCATCGACGTGATCGGCCATGCGGGCAGCGAAGGCTTCAGCGCCACGCTCGGCAGCCCCGACATCATCATCACGCCATCGACCACACCCACCTACGGCGTGGCGGTCACTGTCGATGCGGATCGCCCGATGGCGCTGCGCACCGACGGCGGCACCATCGCCATTGACGGTCAGGGCACCGATGTCTCGATGCGCCTGACCACCTTCATCTCGAGCGTGGGCAGCAGCGTCGGCACGGTGGCCTCGGTGGCCAGCGACAGCGGCAAGGGCGGCAGCATCTCCGTGCGCGGGCGCAACGTGCTGATCGACGGCGCCACGAACTTCGACGGCTCGCCCGCGGTCGCGCGCCTGGACGCCAGCGGCACTACCGGCGGCGGCAGCATCGACATCGCAGGCAGCAACGCCGTCGCCATCGGCAAGAACACCAGCCTCGAAGCCAACGCCACGGGCACCGGCTCGGGCAACGGCGGCAGCATCCAGGTGGTGGCGACCGAGACGCTGCGCGCCTACGGCCAGCTTTCGGCACGCGCCGGTGCGGCGGGTGGCGACGGTGGCCGCATCGAAACCTCGGCCGGGCGCTTCGACCTGCGCGGCGCGCGCGTCGATGCGTCGGCGCCGATGGGCGCGGCGGGGCAGTGGTTCATCGACCCCTTCGACCTCACGATCAGTCACGGCAACACCGGCGGCACGCTGCCGAGCAACCCCTACGACGCGCTCGCCAACTCGACCATCGAGGACGGCGACATCAACACCGCACTCAACGGCGGCACCAGCGTGAGGATCTCCACCGGAACCGGCACGGGGGGCAGCGGCGTCATCACGCTCGAACCCGACGTGGACATCAACTACACCGGCTCGAAGGGCCCGCTCACGCTCCAGCTGGACGCTGCCAGCCGCATCCAGACCCGCACCCCGGGCACGACCATCCGCGCGACCGGCGGCGACGACCTGAACGTGGTGTTCAACGCGGGCGTCAACCCCGACGGCACCCCCTCGGGCAGCAGTGGTGCCATCGACTTCGCGGGCAAAATCCTCACGCAGGGCGGCAGCGTGACCATGAACGCGGTGGGTACGGGCACGCCCGGCAGCGGCTTCATCCGCCTCGATGGCGGGCAGGTCATCACCGACGGCGGTAACGTGTCGCTGCTCAGCGGCCAGCCCGGCGCGCCCACCGGCACCGTGATCCTCACGCAGGACGTGCAGGTCGACACGCGCGTCGGCCAGAGCGACGCGGGCGCGGGCGGCAACGTGCGCATCGAAGGCGGCGATGTGCTGCTGCAGGGCGCGCGCATCGCCACCGCCACCGGCAACGTCGACATCCTCGGCACCTCGACCACGTGGGACAGCGGCGTGGTCATCACCAGCGGCCAGCTCGGCCCGAGCACCATCAGCACCACCAGCGGCAACGTCACGGTGCAGGGCGTGGCGCGGCGCCAGGCCTCGTCCACCTTCGCGGCGGCGCACGGTGTGCTCATCAACGGCGGCAGTTCCATCACCACCGGCAGCGGCAACATCGCGGTGCGCGGCTACAACTTCAACAACGACCCGTCGGCACCGGGCGCCACCGAAGACAGCGGCGTGCGGCTGGAGAACGGCGCCCAGCTCGTCACCACGGGCGGCGGCAACATCGAGGTCACGGGCCGTTCGCAGAACGGCGGCCGCGGCGTCGTGCTGCAGGCCGGCGGCTCGCCCACCGCGCCGGGTGCGCTGCCGGGCATCCGCAGCAGCGGCAACGTGCTGCTGCGCGCGAGCAACGACGGCAGCGGTGATTCGATCGTCATCGAGGCACCGGTCGTCGCGGCCGGCACCATCGACCTGCGCCCGGGCGGGGTCGACGTCAACATGAACGCGTCGGACAACACGGCCACGCCCATCGTGCTGGGCGGCCCGACGGTCAACGGCTTCTCGGTCTCGAGCGCCGAGTTCGCGCAGCTATCGGCGCCGACCATCGTCGCGGGCAGCACCACGCATGCGGCCGACATCACGGTGGCGGGTGCGCTTTCGACTTCCGGCGCGCTCACCTTGCAGAACGAAGGCGGCGGCAACATCGCGCTCAACGCGCCGGTCTCCGCCACGACGCTGGGACTGCTGTCGGCCGGCAACGTGAGCCAGTCGGGCGCGGGTGCGATCACGGCGGGCTCGCTGCTCGCACGCTCGCGCAACGGCAGCGTCGATTTGCGCAACCCGGCGAACGACGTGGCCACGGTCGGCGGCGGCGCGGCGGGTGGCTTTGCGTATGTCGATGCGAACGCGGTCACCATCGGGCCGGTGTCGGTCACCGGCTTCGACGCGGCGGGCAACCTGCCGCAGGTGACCTCGGCCGATTCGATGGCCGCGAACACGGTGCTCGTGCGCACGTTGAGCGGCGACCTCACGCTGGGCGCGCCGGTCAGCAGCACCAGCGGCACCGACCTCGTGGCTGCGGCGCGCTTCCAGAACCCGGGCGGCTACGGCATCTCGGGCGCGCTGTGGCGCGTGTGGGCCGACACCTGGGTCGGTGAAACGCGCGGCGGCCTGGCCGGCTCGGGCCCGCTGCCCAACTTCTATCACTGCGCCTACCTGGGCCTGTGCACCGTGACCGTGACGCCGGGCGACAACCACTTCATCTACGCGCAGCAGCCCACGGCCACGGTGGTGATCGCCGATGCGTCGCGCGCCGTCGGGGCGCCGAACCCCTTCTTCATCTACAGCCTCACGGGGTTGATCCTCGGCGACACCGGCGCCGGCTTCAGCGGCTCGATGTTCTCGCCGGCGCTGCCGGGCAGCCCGCCGGGCCTGTACCCGATCAACGGCAGCTTCACCTCGGCCGAAGGCTACGCCGTGCGCGTGGTGCCGGGCCAGTTGCGGGTGAGCGGCCTGCCGATGCTGCCTTCGGTGGACGTGGTGCGCGACCCGCTGACCTCGTACCTGTACGACAAAAACATCGGCCAGGCGCCGATCTGCCTGGCCACCGGCCCGCTGGACGGCGACCGCGCGCAGCAGGGTGCCGACGTGCTGGCGCGCGAATGGTCGCGCGTGCGCTCGCGGCCCAACCTGCTGAGCTGCGTGAACACCGAGCGGCGCAACGGCTGCTCGGATTTCTGAGAAGGCGTGAGTAGACGTGTCAACGCGCCGCGTGATCGCGGGCCGTGAGCACGAACAGCTGCGCCATCAGGTCTGCGAGCAGCCGCAGCTGTGGGTCGTCGGTCAGCGGCGCATGCCGCCACGCGGCCGCTTGTGCGTCGAGGCCTTCGAGCGGCCCCGCGAAAAACAGTCGCCGCAGCGCACCGCCAAGCGCGTCGTGCGCTGCCGACTCCGAAGGACTGCCGAGGGTGCTGTCGGCATGGCTGCCGGACGCGGGCGTCGCGAGGAAGGGCGAGAGCACCACGCCTTGCAGGCGGCCATCGCGCAGGAAACTGCCCAGCGTCAGGTCGTAGGGTTGCGCAGGACCGCTCGCAAGCGCTTCCTGCAGCAACGCAGGCAGTACGCGCAGGCCTTTCGGCGTCACGAGGTAGGCGACCGCGCCCCAGTTGTAGAGCGTGCGCGCGTCGATGAAATCGATCCCCGTCAGCGCATGGCGCGGCGCGCCGCTGCCTTGTGGCGGCAGGCGCCGCTGCAGGCTGTGCCAGAGCGCGAGCAGGTTCTGCGTCGTGGTGATCGGCTGGCATTCGAGGAATGCGATGTCGCAGCCTTCGGCTTCGAGCTGTGCGAGCACGCCGCTGCGCAGCACGGCAGGCAGGGCCTCGCTGAGCTGCGCATCGTCTTCGAGCACCAGCAGCGCTTCGCCGGGGCTGGCGCGGGTGATGGCTTCGGTGTGCGAGAGAAAGCAAGCGTGCTCGCCGGGCGTGATCGACGCGCTGCCAGTCGTGAGTGCTTGCGCATCGATGGCGACCTGGCGCCGCACGCCGGTCAGCCCGAGCCGATGCAGCTGCGCATCCATCGCGGCGCGGCGATCGGTGCTTCGCTCCAGGTTGATGTAGCAGCCTTGCATGGGCATCTCCGGTGCATCATCGCTGCAGGAGCGATGCAGTGAACATCATGACGTCGGACGGTTTTCCGCAGTCGGAAGCTTCGCGCGGCAACGTGGGTCGTCCATGGCTCAGCGTCGTGCTGCCTTTCTACCGCAAGCTCGCCGATTTCGAACGCGTGCTGCCGCTGAACGCCGTCCATTGGGCGCGGCCCGGCATCGAGGTCGTGCTGGCGCTCGACGAGCCCGGCGAGGAAGCGGCCGTGCTGGCGCTGATCGAGCGCTTCGCGCAGATCCGATGGAAGGTGATCATCAACGACGCCGCGCATGCGTGGCGCCCGCCGTGCAAGGCCATCAACGCCGGTGTGCGCGCCAGCGCGGGGCGCTTCGTGCTGGTCCATTCGCCCGAATCCGCCTACGCGGGCGACGCATTGACCGCGCTGCTGCAGGCGGCGATGGGGCATGCGCGAGGTGTCGCGGTCGGCCGGGTCGGCTTCGCGCGCTTCGACGAGCTCACGGGCGCCGCCGATACGCTGCACACCACCTTCGCTCGCCATGTGCCGCCCGAGCTGCTGCTGCAGACCTTCTACGGCTCGCTGTGCTGCGCGCGCGAAGCCTTCGATGCGGTGAACGGCTATGACGAATCGTTCGAAGACTGGGGCGGCGACGACGACAACCTGCGCGTGCGCCTTGAGATGGCGGGCTGGCAGCTGTTGGCTTGTCCGGGCGCACACCTGCTGCACCTGTCGGACGAGACGCGCACCGGCGGCGAGCAGTTCGACCGCGACCTCGACTGGATCCGATGCACGCCGCACGAAGCCCTTGCGGGCGATGTCGACTGGGGCCGCGATTTCGATCGCATCGCGCGCGACGACAGCGCAGGCCCATGGGCCACCGATGCACCGGACTGGTTGCGCGCCGCGCCCACTGTACAGGTCGTGCCGATGGGCTCGCGCCGCCAATGCGAGGTCTGCGCGCGTCTGCTGCATCACGAGGCCAGTGCCTTCCATTGCCCCTGTTGCGCGCACCTGCCGTCGCCGGAGCGGCCGCCGACCGCGCCGCGCCTCACGTCGCGCTTGCGCATCGTCTGCGTGCTGCAGGTGCGCAACGAGGCGCGCAATCTGCCGGGCTGCCTCGACCATCTGCGCGGCCACGTGGACGGCATCGTCGCGCTCGACGACGGCTCGACCGACGGCACCGCCGACATCCTGCGGCGCGAGCCGATGCTGCTGGAGCTGCTGTCGAACCCGCCGTGCGACGACGGTGCGCATGTCTGGCACGAGAACGAGAACAAGCGCCGCCTGCTCGAAGCCGCGCGCCGCCACGGCGCCGGCTGGGTGCTGGTGTGCGATGCCGACGAGCGCTACGAGCACCTGTTCCTGCGCCACCTGCATGCCACCGTCGATTCGCTGCCCGACGACCAGCTCGTCAGCCTGTCGATGGCGTCCTGTGAACTCTGGAACTCGCCCGATGCCTGGCGCAACGACGGCCCGTGGGGGCGCAAGTCGCGCGCGCGGCTGTTCCGCTTGCCGCAGCAGATCGCGTTCGACCAGAGCCCCGCGCTGCACGGCCCGTGGCTGCCCGACGATGCGCAGCGTCATGGGTTGATGTTCTACAGCCGCTACCGGATCTATCACCTGAAGAGCATCCGTCACGCGGACCGCGTGGTGCGGCGTGATCTGTACACGCGGCTCGATCCGTCTCGGAAGTTCCAGGCCATCGGCTATGAGTACCTCGCGGAGGAGGGGTCGGGACTGCAGTTGATGCGCATCAAAGCCGACCGCGACTACGACCGCAGCACCTTGCCGCCTGACCTGCAGTCGGGTCAGGCGCCCAGTCCCAGCGTTCTCGCGAAGTCACCGCGGTAGGTGCGCAACCCTTGGTGCGACAGCTGCGAGCGCGTGTCGACATGCACCCGCCCGCCGATCGACTGCCAGCGGCGGCAGAAACCGTAGTCCTCGCTGAGGTAGCGCCCGTTGCCCGGCTCGGCGAACACGTCGAAGAAGCGGTAGTGCGGCCGCGCCGCGACGAGCGGGTCGTCCATGCGGTCGGGCGTGTAGCGCAGCTCGGGCAGGGCCTGCGCCATCTGTTCGAGCACGCGGCGCGCGATCAGCATGAAGCCGGTGGGTGCGTCCAGCACTTCGAGAAAACCGTCGGCGTCCACGCGCGCCCCCGCGTCGTGCGCATTGACCGGGAACGCGGCATGCAGTGCCTCGAAGTCGGCGCGCGTGGCGCCGGCCGGCAGCGGTGCGCGCAGGCCGCCTTCGGGCCAGCCGTCGCTCTTGTGCGGGTACACGCCGGCCACCACGTCGCGGCCCGCGCCCAGCAGCCGCAGCGCGGCCTCGGGCTCGAAGCCGATGTCGGCGTCGATCCAGAACAGGTGCGTCCAGCGCGTGTCGGCGAGGAACTCGGCGGCCAGGCGGTTGCGTGCGCGCGTGACGAGGCTGTCGCCGTCGAGAAAGCGCGTCTGCATCGCGAAGCCGTGGGTCCACGCGAGGTTGACCAGGCCGAGCAGGCTGCGCACGCACTCGGTGCCGACCGCGCCGCTGTGGCAGGGCGTGGCGACGAAGGGGCGGATGTCTTTCAGGTCGACGGCGGTGGGCATGCAGAGAGTCTGTGGAACTAGGCGCCGGGCGCGTGACGCCGCGTGGTGAGCAGTGCGCGCAGCTTGGCCGGTGCCACCGGTTTGGTCAACAGCGTCACGCCGCCGTGGCGCAGCCGCTGCAGCACCTCGGGCCCGGTGGCGCCCGACACCAGCACGGCGAGCGCATCGGGCTGCAGGCGGCGCGCGGCCTCGATCACTTCCATGCCGTCGGCGTCGCCGGCCAGTTGCAGGTCGCACAGCACGGCGTCGTAGGTGATGTCGCCGGTGCCCAGCCGCGCAAGGGCTTCGGCGCCGGTGGTGACGCATTCGACTTCGCAGCCCCATTGCGTGAGCAGCGCGTGGGTGCCGTCGAGGATCGCGGGGTCGTCGTCCACCACGAGGCAGCGCAGCCCCGCCAGCGGCGCGGGCGCGACCGGTGCGGGCTCCGGCAGTGCGACGTCGGCCATGCGCGCGGGCGCCAGCGTGAACGCGAAGGTGCTGCCGGACTGCAAGGCCGAGCGCACGGTGATGCGGGTGCCGAGCAAGGTGGCGATGCGCGCGCAAATCGCCAGGCCCAGGCCGAAGCCGCGGCGCCGGTCGCGCTCGGTGTTGGCCACCTGGTAGAACTCTTCGAAGATGCGGCCCTGGTGGATGGGCGCAATGCCCACGCCGTTGTCGCGCACCTCGATGCGAACGCCGGCCCGGCTGCGCCGCGCGGCCACCAGCACGGTGCCGCCTTCGGGCGCGTGGCGCAGCGCGTTGGCCACCAGGTTGCCGACGATGCGCTGCACCATCGACGCGTCGCTGCGCACCGCCAGCCCGCGGTCGCGCCAGTGCAGCCGCACCTGCGCCGCACTGGCGGCGGGCGCATGCTGTGCATCAAGCTGGTCGAACAGCGCGGCCAGCGACACGCGCGTGATGGCGGGCGTGAGCACCTGTGCGTCGAGGCGCGAGATTTCCAGCAGGTCGTCCAGCAGCACGCCCATGAAGCCGGTGCTTTCCTGCAGCCGCAGCACGGCCGGGCGCTGGGCCTCGGTGGCGCTGGGCAGCAGGCCGTCGATGAACAGGCCCATGGCGTGCAGCGGCTGGCGCAGGTCGTGGCTCGCGGCGGCGAGAAAGCGTGCGCGAGACAGCGCGGCCTGCTCGGCCTCGGCCATGCGCTGCAATGCGACGGCGGTGGCTTCGCGCACGCGCTCCTCGCTCACCTGGCGGTTGTATTGCAGGCGTTCGGCGAGCCGGTCGATGTCGTGCGCGAGCATGGCCAGCTCGTGGGTGCCGCGCGTGCCGCCTTCGATCACGCCGCAGCGCATCTCGAAGTGGCCGGCTTCCAGCGCCGCCACGGTGCGCGACACACGCCGCAGCGGCCGCGCCACCGTGCGCGCCATGTGGCGCACCGAGGCCCAGGCCGCGAGCAGCGCCACCAGTGCGATGCCGATGCCGGCGATGAGCGAGCGGCTGCGCTCGTGCGTGTAGGCAGTGGTGTCGCGGAAGGTCTGCACCAGGCCGATGGGCGTGTCGCCCGCCGTGGTGGAGCCGGCCGGCGCGAAGGCGCTGGCGCGCGAGGCCTCGCGCAGCGTGACGGGCGCGCTGAACATGCGCAGCTGCGCGAGCGATTCGTTCTTCGGCCCGGCCGTGACGTACACGCCCGCGCTGTTGCTGATCTCCACCCGCGTCACCTGCCCGCCGCGCAGCGCCGCCGAGGCCACGTTCTGCAGCGCCGGCACGTCGCCCGCGTAGAGGCTCAGGTCGGACATCGCCGCCACCTGCTTCGCCACGGCCTGGCCTTCGGCGTCGAAGGCGGCTTCGAGGGTCTGCAGCCGGTTGTGGGTGAACCAGCCGGTGAGCGCCAGCGCGACCGCCGCGCAGGGCACGACGCCCAGGCGGAACAGGTCGCGCTGCAGGTTGCCCCGCATCACGAGCGAGGAGGCGGCAGGCGGCGGTGGGGGCGACTCGGCGGTGGTGTTCAGGTCGGGCGCCGGCACGGCCGCTGGCGCCGCCGTCGGGCGGGACAGCGAGCCTGGCGGGACCGGCGTGGTGTTCATCGTGGGGCTGCGAGTCGTTCGGTCAGCTCCCGTTCCTCCGGCGGACGCAGGCCGAGCCCGCGTGCCACGGTCGCGTTGATCCGCACGGTGGCCGGCGTGGCCGCCTCCACCAGCGGGCCGCTGTTGCTGCCGGCGCCTGCGGCGCTGGCCACCTTCTGCCCGAGCTGGCGCGCCTGCTGGGCGAGCTGGCCGGGCGTGGAGACCGCCGCCGCCAGGCCGCCCGAACGCACCAGCCCCTCGCTGGCGCCGAACACCGGCAGGCCCGCACCGGCGCCGGCGTGCAGCACCGAGAGCGTGGCGGCCTGGCTGTCGCCGATCAGGTCGGGCAGCACCATGAGGGCGTCGCTGCGCGGCACGAGGGCGCGCAGCGCGGTGGCCAGCGAGCGGGCGTCAGGAGCGATCTCGACCTGCAGGTCCCAGGCCGGATTGGCATTCTGCGCGGCGCGTTGCAGCTCGCGCACCAGCGGTTCGGATTCGGGCGTGGCGATGACGCCCAGGCGGCGCTTCTGCGGCAGCACGGCGTTGACCAGTGCGAGCTGGTCGGCCATGGCCGGATCGCGCAGCAGCACGCCCACGCGCCGGTCGCCGCGCCGCATTGCGGCGGGGCTGGCGGACTTGAGGTTCTCGTACTCGAGCCGGCTCAGCATCGCGAGCACCAGCGGTTCCTGGCCGGGGCGCTCGAGGGCGGCGCGTGCGGCGGCGGTGCCCACCGCCACGGTGAGGCCTGCATCGCCGGCGGTGCGCAGGCTGCGCGTGCGCACGCCGGCGTTGGCGGCGGGCTCGGTGTCGGCGGCTGCAGGTTCCGCAGCCGCCGTGGCCGTGCCGGGCCCGATGCGCACCAGTTCGAACTTGCCGGAAGCCGAGCTCGCCTGGTCGGCGCGCAGCTGCTGCACGAACTCCGCCGACGCGGCCTGGTCGTCGCCGACCAGCACCGTCAGCGTGGCCGCCGATGCGCCGCGGGGCGCCATGGCAAGACACAGCACGAGGTACAACGCAAGGCCGCAGGCCGGCAGGGCGTGGACAGCACGGTGCACTCTTCCGAAGAAAAGCGGAATGGGAAGGTTCACGGCGACGGACATGGACTGCTTTGTGGCAGCGAGAGGCAATGACCCAATGTAAGGACGCGCCCCGTTTCCCGCGATAAGGCGGAGGGCTTATGCCCGCGCACGCGAGGGCCTGCGCGTGTGAGGAAGATCACAGCGCGGCGGCCGCTTGGCCTATGTCCGACGCACTACCCGACCCCTACAGGGAAGGTACCGTGGTCAGAGGCCTGCGGCCATCATCAGCGCGGCCGCGCGCTGCGCCTGGATCGCCTGGCGCAGCACGCGCGGCGACACCGGCTTGTAGAGCACCGCGATGCCCGCGGCGGCCACCTCGCGCAGACGATCGGGCTTGGTCTCGCCGGTCACCAACAGGCGCGCGGTGCCGGCGCCGATGCCGCGCGGATGGCGCTCCAGCGCGGCGAGCACGTCCAGGCCGTTGTCGCCGCCCTGCAGCAGCAGATCGCTCACCACCACGTCGGGCGGTGTCTCCCAGCTGTCGGCCAGCGCCAGCGCCTCGGCGCGGGTCTGCGCGGCGAGCACCGTGGCGCCCCAGTTGGCGAGCACCACGCTCAGGCCTTCGAGGATCGTTCGCTCGTCGTCGATCACGAGGATGCGCAGGTCCGCCAGGCTGTCGCCGTTGTCGTCGGCGACGACGGCCACCGCGGGCGCTGCAGCCACCGGTGCCGGTAGTGCGGCGGGCGCGGCGCGTACCTGCACGCGCACGCAGGTGCCCTTGTGCAGGCGCGAGCTGAGTTCGACGCGCGTGTTCAGCAGTTCGGCCAAGCGCTGCACCGTGGCCAGTCCCAGGCCCATGCCGCGCGCGCTGCCGGGCCCGCTGCCGCGGCTGACCGGCTCGACCTGGTAGAACTCCTCGAACACCCGCGCCTGGTGTTGCGCGGCAATGCCCACGCCGGTGTCGACCACGTCGATGCGCACGCCCTTGCCGCGTGCGCGCGCGCCGATCAGCACGCCGCCCTCGACCGTGTGGCGCAGCGAGTTCGACACCAGGTTGTTGAGGATGCGCGAGAGCATCACGTAGTCGCAGCGCACCCACAGCTCGGTCTTGCGCACCACCAGCCGCAGGCCCTGCTGCTCGGCCACCGGTCGGAAATTGCGGCTGATCTCGTCGAACAGCCGGTCGAGCGGAAAGTCGGCCCACTGCGGCTGCAGCACGCCGGCATCGAGTTGCGAGAGGTTCAGCAGCTCGGAGAACAGCCGGTCGAGCGAATCCACGCATTCGCGGATGTGGCCGATGCGCTGCAGCTTCACCGGGTCGGTCTCGCCGTTGGCCAGCCCGTCGGAGAACAGCGTGAGCGCATGCAGCGGCTGGCGCAGGTCGTGGCTGGCGGCGGCCAGCAGCCGCGTCTTGGCCTGGCTGGCCACCTCGAGCAGCTGGTTCTTGCGCGCCAGTTCGGCCGTGGCCTCGTTGATGCGGCTTTGCAGCAGCTTGTGGCTTTCGGCGAGCGCGAGCGCCGCCTGGTTGAACCCGTGCTGCAGGTGGCGCACCTCCGAGGTGCCTTCGATGGCCACGCTCGCGGCCTGGCCCGCGCCGAGCCGGTCCACTGCCTCGCCCAGCGCACGGATCGGCTCGCTGATGCGCCGCGCCGCCCACCAGCCCGCCAGACCCACGCCCAGCAGGCTCACGGCCAGCACCAGCGCCACGTTGAGCCAGACCGAGCGGCGCGCGCTGCGCACCGCGTCCAGGCCGATCTCGACCATCACCTTGCCGTTGTGCCGGCCGTCGTCGCTGACGATCGGCACCACCACCTGCAGGCCCTCGCCGCGCCGGCGGTCGACGGTTTCGGAGTTGGCGACGATCTCGCCGTCCTCGGTCCAGATCTGCACCTGCTGCACGTGCGGCTGGTAGGTGCCCGTCTGGGCCGTGCGCGCCAGCGCGCGGCGGTCCATGCGCGACAGCGGCGCCTGCGCCACCGTGGCCACCTGCAACGCCACCGTCTGCGCATTGGCGCGCATCAGCTCGGTCAGGTTGCCCAGGTGCTGGCGCGTCAGCACCGCGATGGCCACCAGCGTGGCCGCCGTGGCCGGCAGCAGCGCCAGCAGGATCAGCTGCTGGGCGAAGGTGAGGCGGGCCAACCCGCGCAGGAGGCGGAAGTTCCAGTTCATGAAGGCCTTGAACACATGGGTGGCGAGCTTAGGGCCGCCGCCCGGAACAGGGAAGAGCGGAAAACAGCACGAAAAACGCCGGCATTTGCGATGTAATGGCGTCCGCGTTGCCCATGCCAGACCCCGCGCGATTCGCCGCGGGCCCTTGTCCTCCGGTGTCCCATGCAGGCTTTCTTGCGTCGTTTCGGCAATTTCTTCCCCACCGGTCGCCGTGTGGCCCTGGCGCTTGCCATGGGGCTGCTGCCGCTGCTGGCGACGGCGCAGGCGCCGGCTCCCGCCGCAGACGCGCCCGTGCGTTTCGGCATCCTGCCGCTGGGCGGCGCCTTCGAGTCGCGCAACGACTGGGACCCGCTGCTGGCCGAACTCAGCCGGGCCATCCAGCGGCCGGTGAGCGTGCTGTCCGTCAATTCGTACGAAGCGCTGGAGCAGGCCATCCAGCGCGGCGAAGTCGACATGGCGTTCCTGTCCGGCAAGATGGCGCTCGACGCCGTCACCCAGCAGCGCATGAAGGTCGTGGCCCAGGTCGTGCGGCACGACGGCCTGCCCGGCTACCGCGGGCTGCTGCTCACGCGCAAGGCGCCGCCTTTCAACAGCCTGAAGGAACTGATCGGCCAGCCCGAGCGCTGGCGCCTGGCGCGCGGCGAGCGGCAGTCGGTGTCGGGCTTCATCGTGCCGCAGCTGCAGTTCTTTCTGCCGAACCACATCGTCATGGAGACGCGCTTCCTGAGCGAGGTCGTCGGCACGCACCAGGCCAACGCACTGGCCGTGGCCAACAACGAGGCCGACGTGGCCACCAACAACTCGGCCGATTTCGAGCGCTTCAAGCTGCGCTTTCCGGCCGAGGCCGGGCGGCTGCAGGTGCTGTGGGAGTCGGAGCTGATCCCGCACGCACAGATCGTCGTGCGGCGCGAGTACCCGCCCGAGCTGCGCCAGCGCGTGCAAGCCTTTCTGGTCGCCTATGGCCGAGGCAAGGGGCCGCGCGGCGACGCCGAGCGCGTGGTGCTCAAGTCGCTGCACGACCTCGCGGGCTTCGTGGCCGCCGACAACAGCTCGCTGCTGCCCGCCGCCAAGCTGGCCTTCCAGCTCGCGATGCAGAATGCGAGGACCGCGCAGTGGGTCAACGACGCGGCGCGCCAGGCGCGGCTGCAGCGCCTGGAAAACGGCTACGCCGACCAGCTCGCTGTCCTGAAGGATGTGAGCCCTTGATGAACCGCCGCACGATGCTTGCACTGGCGGTGTCGTCGCTGATGGCGCCATGGTCGGTGCGCGCGCAACCCGCGCCGGCATCGTCCACCTCGCCGACAAAGAACGCGCGGGTCATCAAGGAAGTGCGCTTCGGTGTCCTGCCGCTGGGTGGCACCGTCGAGTCGCGCGCCTTGTGGACGCCGCTCATGGCCGACATGAGCCGCGCGCTGGGTTTGCCCGTCAGCGCGTACTCGGTGCCGTCGTACGAAGAGCTGGACCGCGCCATCGGGCGCGACGAGATCGACATGGCCTTTCTCTCGGCCAAGATGGCGCTCGACGCTGTCATGCAGCGGCGCATGAAGGTGGTCGCGCAGATCGCGCGGCGCGACGGCATGCCCGAACACCGCGCCGTGCTGCTGGCGCGCAAGACCGGACCGCTCAACACGCTCGAAGGCCTGCTCGCCCAGCCCGAACGCTGGCGGCTCGCGCGCGGCGACAGCCGATCGGTCACCGGATTTGTCGTGCCGCAAAGCCAGCTCTTCCTGCCGAACAACATCGAGATGGAAACGCGCTTTCGCAGCGAGTTCGTCGGCACCCACCAGGCCACCGCGCTGGCCGTGGCCAACGGCGACGCCGACGTGGCCACCAACAACACCACCGACTTCGAACGCTTTCGCGATCAGTTCCCCGTCGAGGCCGCGCGGCTGCAGGTGATCTGGGAATCCGAGCCGCCGCCCGGCGCGCCGATGGTGGTGCGGCGCGACTATCCGCCCGAGTTCCAGGCGAAGCTGCAGGCCTTCCTGACCGGCTACGGAAAAGGCAAGGGCACGCGCGCCGACGCCGAGCGCGAGGTGCTGAAGGACCTGCGCGCGGCGTATGGCTACGTCGCGGCCGACGACAGCGCGCTGCTGCCGGAAGCCAGGCTCGAGTACCAGCTGGGCCGGCAGCGGGCGATGTCTGCGGCATGGGTCAACGATGCCGCGCGCGAGCAGCGGTTGCAGCGCATCGAGAAGGCGTATGCGGCGCAGGTGGAGGCGCTCAAGGCGTCGAGCGCATCCCGTTGAGGCGCGGCTGGCGCAGGCCGTGCCCATGACAAATCTCTCATTGGGTGAAGGAGGTTGATGGCACCAAGCGTGGAGTGACCATTGTTATCAGTGTGATCGCGAGCTGGCTCGCAAACTGCGCGACCTGTTTTCCTCCCCAGGAAGTCGTCGATGCCGCGCACGCTGTCTGTTTCTTCCGCCGCGATCCCCGTTGTTCTTGGCCAGGCCGCACTGCAGCCCGTGCGGCTGTCAGGGCATGAAGGCCTGAACGGCCTGTTTGCCTACGAGCTGCTGCTCAAGACCCCCGATGCGCTGGGCCTGTCCGGCGTCTCCCTCGCCGCCGACTTCGACCTCGACGCGTTCATCGGCCGCGAGATCAGCTGCGAGATAGAACTCGACGGCTCTGATGTCGGTCCCCGCCAGATCAACGCCCTGATCACCGACGCAGCCCTGTGGGGCGAGGAAGGGCGCCACCTTCAATACAAGCTCACCCTGCGCCCCTGGCTGCACCTGGCCACCCTGCGCACCGATTGCCGGATCTTCCAGGACCTCAACGTCGTCCAGATCCTGGATGCGCTGCTCGCCAGTTATCCCTTCCCCGTGGACAAGCGCCTGCTCGAGCACTACCCCGTGCGCGACTACCAGACCCAGTTCAACGAGAGCGACTTCGCCTTCTTTGTGCGCCTGTGTCAGGAATGGGGCATCAGCTACCACTTCGAGCACTCGGGCGGCAGGCACCGCCTGGTGCTCTCGGACGCCATGGGCGCCTATGAGACTGGTGATCCGCTGTACCAGCAGGTCGAGTACCACGCCCCGGGCTGGAAGATCGATGCCGAGTACATCCACAGCTTCGTGCCCGCGCATTCGCTCACCAGCGGGGCGTACGCCACCCGGGACTACGACTACA
>NZ_QXMN01000162.1:0-2038 GCF_003581445.1 Acidovorax cavernicola
ACATAGACCAGCGCCATCGCCAGCGACAGCGGCAGCAGCACCCGCCACAGCACGCGCACATAGTCCACCCAGTAGTTGCCCACATCCTGGCTGCTTGACCGGGCCAGGCCGCGCACAAAACCTGCGCCGGCGGCCACGCCGGTCGTCGCGCCGGCAAACATCAGGAACGTGATGGCCGCCATCTGCGTGGCATTGCTCAGGCTGGATTCACCCGCGTACGATTGCCAGTTGGTATTGGTGATGAAAGAGGCGGCCGTATTGAACGCCAGATGCGGCGCTTGCGCTGCCAGCTCCAGCGGGTTCAGCGGCAACCAGTCCTGCAGGCGCAGGATCAGGTAGCCCAGCAGCAGCATCGCCGCATTGGAAAGCACCAGCGCGGCGCCGTAGCGCTGCCAACCCATGCGCTCTTGCGGATTCACACCCAGGGCGCCATAGGTCAGGCGCTCCAGCCAGGTATGGTGCTCGCTGGTAAAACAACGCGCCAGCCATTGCCCCATGGGGACAGTCAGCAGCGCCACCACCGTGAGAACCACGGCAAATTCCATCCAGGGTAACCACATGGTGTCTTCCCCTTCAGATGCGCGCCAAGGCGCGCACAAATGCCAGGAGTCCGACGAAGCAGACGACCGTCAGGCTCACAAAGATCAAGTCGTAAAGTGCATGCATGGCGGCCTCCTTAAAATTTCTCGGGGCGCAGCAGCGCATAGCCCAAATAGGCAAACAGCCCCAGCGCCGTAATGGCGGCCAGGACTTCAATCCAATGGCTGGTCAACATCTCATTTCTCCGGTTGCTGGTCAGCTCCATGCCCATCGCAGTGATGGGGCATGAGCTGGCACTGGAAGAAATGTAAAAATTCAGCCGTCAATACCGTGTATGAAATGCAGCGCTGGACATCAAGATGGCATCAAGATCGGCGCGATGCCGGATTCAGCGTGCCGCCTGCGCCAAGATTGCCTTGGTTTTCTCGGCGAGCGGCGCCTGGTACTGCATCGCCAGACCGGGATCGCGCTGCAGACCCGCCGCGGCCTGCGCCTGGAGACGCGCATTCGTTTTCGCCGCCGCTGGCCATGCATCCGGCAACTCTCCCAACTGCAGGCACAGAGGGCGATCCAGCTGCCGGGTCCAGGCGCTGTAGACATGCATGGCCGTCGCGTGCAGCGCTTCGATGTGCTGCGGAAGCTGCGCCAGAATCTGGGCTTCGTGCTGCACCGCCGGTCCGTGTACCTGGCGCAGTTCGTCCCGGCCGGCGCCGCACCAGGCTTTCACGCTGTGCGCCGTCACTTCCAGATGGCCCTGGAAGGCCCAGTTCCGGCCCTGCACAAAGCCCTTGTTCAGGCAGAACGCCCCATACATGCTGCGCATGGCGCCACGCGGAATGGCAAAGGTGTCGTAGTGCCAATTGAAAATTGTGAGCTCGCGCGGCACGTGCAGCAGATCCTGCGCTGGCCGCGTCACCCAGACGCGGCTCCAGCCAATGTTGGGGCAGGGGTTGCGCCACACCTTGGCGCCCATGGCACGGGCCAGCATCTGCGCGCCAAAGCAGTGACCCAGTACCGGCACGTCATGGGCCAGCGCATCCTGCAAAAGGCAGCGCTCCTGCTCGATCCAGCGCAGCTGTTCGTTGGCGCAGTGGTTGCTGCCCAACACCACAACGCCGCGGTAATCCGCGGCCCGCACCGGTGTGCGCTGGTCGAGGCATGGAGCGATCACCTCGAAGGGGATGCCCTGTTGCATTAAATACTCTCCCAGCACGCCCGGGCCTTGGGTTGCTTCGTGCTGGAGAATGGCGATAGGTTTCATACGTCAAAGGCCTGGATAGACAGGCCCATGGTTGCGATGTATGGAATCTAGAAGTGCCGACATCAAGCCCGCGTTGATATTGCTGCCGGCCGTATCAAGATGGCGGCAAGAGCGCCAAGGTGTGCTGCGGCGATGGTGCGCCCGGGGAGCCATCCGGCGACTCCGTGGCAGGACCAGGGCGGGAACGGCCCGGCGGGTGCCCGATGGCGCGAGAATGGCGGTTTCCAACAATCGAGG
>NZ_QXMN01000066.1:0-22212 GCF_003581445.1 Acidovorax cavernicola
CCGCAGGTTGCCCCGGAGCGCAGCGAAGGGGTCGCAGACAGTGGGGTCGCCTTTTCTTTGCTTACTTTCTTTTGGCGAAGCAAAAGAAAGTAAGTCGCCCGCCGGGGCGAGACCCGGCCCCGGGAAAAAAAGAAGCCAGTCAGCCCCACCGAGGCACAGCCTCATCCTTCAGCTGCTGCCTCAGCACCCCGTAATCAGGCACAACACTCTCAACAGTTTCCCAGAACCGATGCGAGTGATCCATCACCCGCAGATGCGCCAGTTCATGCGCCACGACGTAGTCGACAACAGGCAAACGAAAGTGGATCAATCGCCAGTTCAGCCGGATAGACCCATCCGCACTCGCACTCCCCCACCGCGTCGCAGCATTGGAGAGCGACAGCTTCTGCCATGACACGCCAAGAAGCGGCGCAAAGTGATCCAGCCGCTCGATGAACAGCTTCCGCGCCTGCCGCATCAACCAGGCCTGCGCCGCATCCCGAATCTGCGAAGGTGCCGCGTTCTGCGCCACCGCCAGCCGCAGCGTGCGCGGCCCGCCCCCTTCGACGGCAGGATCGAGCGTCCCGCCCACACTGGCAAACCCATGCTTCGGATCCAGCCGGATCACCACAGGCTCCCCCAGAAAAGGAAACTCCGCGCCGTCTTCCCAGGCAATCCGCGTGGCCTCGACGCGTGCATTGCGTTGCTGCGTCTCCGCCAGCTTGCGCAGGATCCAGTCGGCCTTCTCGCGCACCGCCGCATCGACGTCGCGCAGCGTGACCCAACGCGGCGCACGCACCGACAGCCCTTCCGCGCCGACCAGAAAGCCGATGGTCTTGCGCTGCCCGCGCTTGAACTCGTAGGCCACGCGCGCCGACCCCAGCACCACTTCGCGCGTGGCTTGCGGGTGGACGAAATGCGCCAGCGTCAGCGTGTCGGCCAGCGGCACCGCAGGACGTGCATCGACGACGGATTCGGTGGACGGCGTGGCGGCCACCAGCGGCACCGGCGCAGGAGGCACGGGCACTGGCGCCTTTTTCCTCGGCCGCCGCGGCGGCGTCACCGCAGGTGCCTGTGCCGGCGGCGCGAATTCGCTCCCCAGCCCCTCGAAGAGGTCCATGGTGAACTGCAGCATTCCCCGCATGTCGGGTCCGATTCAGGGCAGGTAGGTGATGACGGCGGCGCTTCAGCCCGCTTCGCGCGGCAAGGTCTGCTGCGGCTGCGCCTGGCTGTCGGTGTAGGCCTCGGGGTCGAGGCGGCGCATCTCGGCCTCGATCCAGGCTTCGACTTCACGCATCAGCTCGTCGGGCTTGCGGCCCACGCTCGAAATGGCCGGGCCGATCGACACGTCGACCACGCCGGGACGCTTGATGAACGCCTTGCGCGGCCAGACCTTGGCCGAGGTGACGGCAATCGGGATCACGGGCACGCCGGTTTCGCAGGCCAGCCGCGTGCCGCCGCTCTTGTAGGTGCCCTTCTGCCCGCGCGGAATGCGCGTGCCTTCGGGGAACATGATGATCCAGATGCCCTGCGCGAGCAGCTTGCGGCCCTGGCTCACGACCTTGTTGAAGGCCTGCGCGCGCTGGCTGCGGTCGATGTGGATCATGTCCAGCCGCGCCATCGCCCAACCGAAGAAGGGCACGTAGATCAGTTCCTTCTTGAACACGTAGGCCAGCGGATGCGGCATCAGCGTGGGCATCAGGAAGGTCTCGAAGGTGGACTGGTGCTTGACCAGCAGCACCGCGCCCGCGAGCTTGTCGGTCGGCAGGTTTTCCATGCCGGTCACGCGCGTGCGGATGCCCATGATGACGCGCGCACCGTCGACCGCCCAGCCGAGCCAGCGCACGGCCATCCAGTACAGCGGAATGCCGCGCTTCCAGAGCGAGCTGACGCACATGATGATGCCCCAGGGCACCACGGTGACGAGCATCCACAGGGCGTGGAGAACAGAACGGAGAAACGCCATCAGACAGCCACCTGCAGTGCGGCCCGCGCTTCGCGCGCGAGCAAAAAGTCGACAAAGGCGGCGAGGTCTTCATGCACCCTCGTGTCCGCCGGATATTCGGAAGGCAGCGGGTCGACCCCGCGGCAGGCCGCGCCCATGCCCGTGAGCAGCAGGTGCGGCTCGCAGCCGGCGGACGCGCCGGCCTGCAGGTCGCGCAGGCTGTCGCCCGCGGTCGGCACGCCCTTCAGGTCGATGCCGAAGCGATCGCCGATCTGAAGGAACAACCCGTCCTTGGGCTTGCGGCAATCGCAGTCCTCGTCGGGGCTGTGCGGGCAATAGAACACCGCATCCACCTTGCCGCCCACGGCCGCGAGCATCTTGTGCATCTTGGCGTGCATGGCATTGAGCGAGGCCATGTCGAACAGCCCGCGGCCCAGGCCCGACTGGTTCGACGCGATCACCACATGCCAGCCCGCATGGTTGAGCCGCGCCACGGCCTCGAGCGCACCGGGCAGCGGCGTCCACTCGATGTCGCTCTTGACGAAATCTTCGCGGTGCACGTTGATCGTGCCGTTGCGGTCGAGGATGACGAGCTTCATGGCGGAACCGCTCCTGGTGGAGGGATGGGGCACGGCGTCAGGCAGCCAGCCGTTCGAGCTGCGCGACGCGGTTCATCGCGGCATGCAGCGACATCAGAAGGCCCAGGCGGTTGAGCCTCAGGTCGGCCTGCTCGGCATTGACCATCACGTCCGTGAAGAACGCATCGACCGGTTCGCGCAACGCAGCCAGCGTCTGCAGCGAGCCGGTGTAGTCGCCCGCGTCGAACTGGGCGTTGGCGGCGGGCACGACCTGCGCCATCGCGGCGTGCAGCGCCTTCTCGGCGGGCTCCTGCAGCAGCATCTCGCTGACGTGGGCGTCGGCCTCGGGCGCCTTCTTCAGGATGTTGCCGATGCGCTTGTTGGCGGCAGCCAAAGCGGCAGCGGCGGGCAGCGCGGCGAAGGCGCGCACGGCGGCCAGCAGCTTGGGCACTTCGCCCAGGCGCTGCGGCAGCGGCGCCAGCACGGCGTCGACTTCCTGTGCGCTCGCGCCCTGCTCGCGCAGGCTGCCGGCGAGGCGGTCGAGGATGAAATCGCGCAGCTCGACCGTGGCCTTGCTGCTGTCGAAACCGTCGATGGTGCTGAACTGCGCAGCGGCGTCCTGCAGCAGGGCGTCGAGCCCCAGCGCGAGGTCTTTCTCGATCAGCATGCGGATCACGCCCAGCGCGTGGCGGCGCAGCGCGAACGGGTCGCGGTCGCCGGTGGGCAGGTTGCCGATGCCGAACATGCCGACCAGCGTCTCGAGCTTGTCGGCCAGCGCGACCACGAGGCCCACGCCGTTGCGCGGCAGCTCGTCGCCGGCGAAGCGCGGCTTGTAGTGGTCTTCGATGGCGTCGGCCACGGCTGCATCGAGCCCGTCGTGCAGCGCGTAGTAGCGGCCCATCGTGCCTTGCAGCTCGGGGAACTCGCCGACCATGTCGGTCACGAGGTCGGCCTTGGCCAGTTGGGCCGCCTGCGTGGCCTGCGCGGCCACCGTGGCGTCGCCCAGCTTCTCGGCAATGCCGCGCGCGATGTGCATCACGCGCTGCACGCGCTCGCCCTGCGTGCCGAGCTTGTTGTGATAGACCACCTTGCCCAGCGATTCGACGCGCGAGGCCAGCGATTTCTTGCGGTCCTGGTCGAAGAAGAACTTGGCGTCGGCCAGGCGCGGGCGCACCACGCGCTCGTTGCCCTGGATGACCGCGCTCGCATCGTCGGGCGTGATGTTGCTGACGACGAGGAACTTGTTCGTCAGCTTGGCTTGCGCATCGAGCAGCGGAAAGTACTTCTGGTTGGCCTTCATCGTGAGGATGAGGCATTCCTGCGGCACTTCGAGAAACTCCGGCTCGAAGCCGCAGACCAGCACGTTCGGGCGTTCGACCAGCGCGGTCACTTCGTCGAGCAGCGCGTCGTCGTGGATCGGCACCGAGCCGCCACCGACCTTGACCGCAGCCGCCGCAAGCTGGCGTGCGATCTCGGCGCGGCGCGCCTCGAAGCTGGCGATGACGGCGCCTTCGTCCTGCAGTTGCAGCGCGTAGCTGTTGGCGTCGCGCAGCGCCACAGGATCGACGGCCGCCTCGAAGCGGTGGCCGTGCGTGTCGCGGCCGGCCTTCAGGCCCAGCGCCTCGATGGCCACCACGGCATCGCCGTGCAGCGCCACCAGGCCGTGCGCGGGACGCACGAAGCTCACGCTGCTCCAGCCCGGCAGCTCGCAGCCGCTTTCGAGCTGGTAGCTCATGACCTTCGGGATCGGCAGCTTGGCGATGGCTTCGGCCAGCGCCTTCTGCAGGCCTTCGGCCAGCGTCGCGCCCTTGGCGGTGCTTTCGTAGAACAGGGCTTCGGCCTTGCCGTCCATCGCGCGCTTCAGGCCCGGCACGGCGGACGCGTCGGCGCCCAGCGCACCCAGGCGCTTGAGCAGTGCGGGTGTGGGCTGGCCCGAGGCGTCGAGCCCCACGGCCACTGGCATGAGCTTTTGCGACACGGCCTTGTCGGCGGCGCGCTCGGCCACGTGCGTGAGGTGCGCGGCAAGACGGCGCGGCGAGGCGTAGGGCGTGAGCACCGAGCCGGCCTCGGCCAGGCCTTGCGCCACGAGCTGGTCGCGCAGCACGCCGGCAAAGGCTTCGCCGAGCTTCTTCAGCGCCTTGGGCGGCAGCTCTTCGACAAACAGTTCGACCAGGAGGGAGTTCTTGTTCATGGGGGTCGTCATCGCTCAGGCTGCCTTCTTGGGTGCGATCTGTGCAACCCATTCGCGCGGGGCCATCGGGAAGCCCAGGCGTTCGCGGCTGTCGTAATAGCTCTGCGCCACGCTGCGCGCGAGGTTGCGGATGCGGCCGATGTAAGCCGCGCGCTCGGTCACGCTGATGGCACCGCGCGCGTCGAGCAGGTTGAAACTGTGGGCGGCCTTGAGCACCTGCTCGTAGGCCGGCAGCGCGAGCTGCTCGGTCATGAGGTGCTTGGCCTGCTTTTCGTGCGCGTTGAACGCGGTGAACAGGAACTCGGCGTCGCTGTGCTCGAAGTTGTAGGTCGACTGCTCGACCTCGTTCTGCTTGTAGACGTCGCCGTAGCTCAGACCGTCGGTCCACGTGAGGTTGTAGACGTTGTCCACGCCCTGCAGGTACATGGCCAGGCGCTCCAGGCCGTAGGTGATTTCGCCGGTGATGGGCTTGCAGTCGATGCCGCCGACCTGCTGGAAGTAGGTGAACTGCGTCACCTCCATGCCGTTGAGCCAGACCTCCCAGCCCAGGCCCCAGGCGCCGAGCGTGGGGTTCTCCCAGTCGTCTTCCACGAAGCGGATGTCGTTCTTCTTCAGGTCGAAGCCCAGGGCTTCCAGGCTGCCGAGGTACAGCTCGAGGATGTTGCTGGGCGCGGGCTTGAGCACGACCTGGTACTGGTAGTAGTGCTGCAGCCGGTTGGGGTTCTCGCCGTAGCGGCCGTCCTTGGGGCGGCGGCTGGGCTGCACGTAGGCGGCCTTCCAGGGCTCGGGGCCCAGCGCGCGCAGGAAAGTGGCGGTGTGCGAGGTGCCCGCCCCCACTTCCATGTCGTACGGTTGCAGGAGCGCACAGCCCTTGTCGGCCCAGTACGACTGCAGTTTGAGAATGATTTGCTGGAAGGTCAACATGAAGCTGGCCGGCGTCGGGGGCCGGACATTGGACGGGACGGTGGCGCGGCAGACGCCGCGAAAGGCGACGATTTTACGTTCGCGGGAGGGCATCTCTCCCACAGCCGCTCGGGATGCCGGCTGCCCCGGCGGCGGACGCGGCTGTGGGACAAAGCCCGGCCCCGCACGCTTTTTTGCGTTTTCCGCCGCCTTCGGCACTTTCCTGTGCTTTCCCCCTCTCTCACTGCATGGCACCGCCCCACATCGGCCCCGACACTTCCTTTTTCATCGTGCTCAATGCCGGCTCCGGCAGCGAAAGCGCCACGCAGGCCCGGCAGATCATCGACGAGGCCTTTGCCGCCGACGGTCGCCGGCACCGCGTGTTCCTTGTCGACGGCCCCGGCCGTGTGCAGGCGCTGGCGCGCGAAGCGGTCGAACGCGCCCGCGCCGTGGGCGGCGTCGTGGTGGCCGCGGGCGGCGACGGCACCATCAACGCCGTGGCCCAGGCCACGCTCGGCAGCGGCTGCCCCTTCGGCGTGCTGCCGCAGGGCACCTTCAACTACTTCAGCCGCACCCACGGCATTCCGCGCGACACGGCGCAGGCGCTGCAGGTGCTCCTGACACAGCAGCCCCGGGCCGTGCAGGTGGGACTGGTGAATGACCGGGTGTTTCTGGTGAATGCCAGCATGGGCCTGTACGCCGATCTGCTGGAGGAACGCGAAAGCCACAAGGCGCGCTTCGGCCGCCACCGCTGGATCGCGTTCTACTCGGGCCTGCTGACGGTGCTGCGCGGGCGCCATCGCCACTGGCACCTGCGCATCGCCTCGCGCGGGCACGAGCGCGACATCCGCACGCCCACGCTGTTCGTGGGCAACAACCCGCTGCAGCTGATGCAGGTGGGCGTCGACCACGCCGAGGCACCCGAGCAGGGCCAGCTGACCGCGGTGGCGCTCAAGCCGGTCGGCTTGCTGGCCATGCCGGGGCTGCTGGTGCGCGGCGCGCTCGGCCGGCTGGGCGATGCCGACGAGGTGCTGAGCTTCCCCTTCGAGTCGATGACGGTGAAAGCCGGCCGGCTGCGCACGCCGCGCCGCGTGAAGATCGCGACCGACGGCGAGGTCGACTGGGTCGACATGCCGCTGCTGTTCCGCGTGGCGCCCGATCCGCTGTGGCTGGTGCGGCCCGACAGTGCGCCCGAGCTGGAGGCGGCGCGGCCATGACCTGCCTGCTGCAAGTGTCCGATCCGCACTTCGGCACCGAGCAGCCCGAGGTGCTGCATGCGCTCGAGCGCCTGGCGCACGCGCTGGCGCCACGGGCGGTGCTGCTGTCGGGCGACATCACCCAGCGCGCCACGCGCCGCCAGTTCGCGGCGGCGCGCGCCTTCGCCAACCGGCTGGCCGCGCCGGTGATCGCCATTCCAGGCAACCACGACATCCCGCTGTTCCAGCTGGCGGCACGCGTCTTCGCGCCCTACGCCCGCTACAGCGCGGCCTTCGGCGCCGACCTGGAACCGGTGTTCGCCAGCGACCACTGGCTGGTGGTCACGGTCAACACGACGCGTTGGTACCGGCACGAGGACGGCGAGGTGTCGCCCGCGCAGGTCGAGCGGGTCGCGGCCCGACTGGCACAGGCAACGCCTTCGCAGGTGCGCGTAGTCGTGACGCACCAGCCGGTGCTGGTGACACGCCCCGAAGACCGACAGAACCGCCTGCACGGCCGCGAGGCCGCCGTGATGCGTTGGACGGCGGCGGGCGCGGACCTGATCGTCGGCGGCCACATCCACCTGCCCTTCGTTCGCCCGCTGGACGAGCACTTTCCGGGCTGCCCGCCCATGGCCTGGGCGGTGCAGGCCGGCACCGCCGTGTCGACGCGCGTGCGCTGGGACGCGCCGAATTCGGTGAACTTGTTGCGCGCAGAAGCGACCGACGACGGCGCGCAGCGCGTCTGCGTGGTCGAACGCTGGGACTACTCGGCGGCCGACCAGGCCTTCATGCCCGTCGACCTCGTGCGGCTTCCGCTTGCCAGCCGCGCGGCGGGCCCTTAGGGTTGCGCCGCATGCCTCCTGCGGACACCCTTTCTCTTTCTTCTTCCCCCTTGATTCTTCTTGCACAACAGCTGGGCGAACACGCCCTGGCCTGGTTCTCGCTCGTGCTGGTGGTGTCGGTGCTCGGCACCGGCCTCGCCTGCCGGATGCTGCAACGGCGCCATCCCCTGCCCGACACCGGCGAGCCCGACGAATCGCGACTGGCGCTCGGCCTGGGCCTGGGTTTCGTGCTGATCCTCGCGGCGGCGGTGCTGGTCGCGTGGATCGCCTCGCACCTCGGCGACGGCCGCACCATGGGCCGCGCCGACCAGGCGCTGGCCGATGCCATCGCCACCCATGTGCCGTGGGCCGCGCTCGTCAGCTTCAGCTGGCTCACGCACCTGGGCGACGCGCAACTGCTCGCGCCCGTGGCCGTCGTGGTCGCGCTGCTGCTGTGGCGCAACGCACACCGCGGGCTGGCGCTGGGCTGGGTCGTCGCACTCGGCGGCATCGTGGTGCTGAACCCCGCGCTCAAGCACATCTTTGCGCGCGCCCGGCCGGTGCATGACCACGGGTTGGCGCTGGAAACGAGCTTCAGCTTTCCCAGCGGCCACAGCTCGGGCGCGATCGTGAGCTACGGGATGCTGCTGTACCTCGCGCTGCGGCTGCTGCCCGCGCGCTGGCATGTGCCGGTCGCCATGGCCACGGCGGCGGCCATCGTCACCATCGCCTGCAGCCGGATCTTCCTGCAGGTGCATTTCGCGAGCGATGTCGCCGCCGGCCTGCTGACCGGCCTGGGCTGGCTGCTGGTGTGCGTCAGCAGCCTCGAATACGCACGGCACCGCAAGGAACGCGCGCTGCGCTGAAAACAAAAAAACCCGCCGGGCGCAGCCCAGGCGGGTCTTCCAGAAACACCGTGGAACCGGCTTCGCCGGGCCACAGGTGTTGCCCCCGGACGGGGGCAGGCGAAGCGACACGAAGTGCGCGCAGCCTGGGGGCGAATCAGTACTCCCAGAAGATGCGCTGCAGTTCCTTGGTGTTGTTGGTCTTGGTCAAAGCCACCATCGCCAGGATGCGCGCCTTCTGCGGACGCAGGTCGTGCGCCACCACCCAGTCGTACTTGTCGTCGGGCTGCTCGGCATTGCGGATCACGAAGCCGTCGGGCACGCGCGAGCTGCGAATCACGATCACGCCGTCGGTGCGCGCCTTCTGCAGGTTCGGCACGATGCGGTCAGCCACGGAGCCGTTGCCCGTGCCGCCGTGGATCAGCGCCTTGGCGCCACTCTTGGCGATGGCGTCGATGGCGATCGACGACACGCCTTCGTAGCCCATGGCGATTTCGACCGGCGGCAGCGCGGTGATGCTGTCGATGTCGAACTCCGAGTTCATGGTGTGGCGCTTGACCGGCGCGCGGAACCAGTAGTTCTTGCCCTCGACCACCATGCCCAGCGGACCCCACTGGCTGGAGAACGCGCTGGTCTTGATGTTGACGTTCTTGCTCACGTCGCGGCCGCTGTCGATGTTGTCGCCCATCGTCACCAGCACGCCCTTGCCCATCGCGTCCTTGCTGCCGGCCACCGTGACGGCGTCGTACAGGTTGAGCGCGCCGTCGGCCGACAGGGCCGTGCCCGGGCGCATCGAGCCGATCACCACGATCGGCTTGTTGGTGTGCACGGTGAGCGTCAGGAAGTAGGCGGTTTCTTCCAGCGTGTCGGTGCCGTGGGTGATGACGATGCCATCGACGTCCGACTGCTTGGACAGCGCCGAGACGCGCTTGGCCAGCGTCAGCAGGTTGTCGTTGGTGAGGCTTTCCGATGCGACCTGGAACACCTGCTCGCCGCGCACGTTGGCGGCCTTGGACAGCTCGGGCAGGCCGGCGATCAGCTTCTCGACGCCGACCTTGGCGGCCGCATAGGTGGCGCTGTTGACGGCCGACGCGCCGGCGCCGGCGATGGTCCCGCCTGTGGCCAGGATCACCACGTTCGGCAGCGCCTGCTGGGCCTGCGCGAGCGCGCTGGCCGCGAGCAGTGCGGCACCGGCCGCAAAGGCACGGAAATGGGTAGAAAAGTACATACGGACTCCTTGGTTTGAGGATGATTTCTCGAGGCGGCGAGGAAGATACATGAACCATGCCCGCGTGCCCTGCCGCCGCATGCCGGCATGGCATGCGGTCATGCACGGTCCGGCTGCTTCGCCCACAACTCCAGCGCATCGAGCACGGGGACGAGCGCGCGGGCCTGCGCCGTCAGGCCGTAGCTCACCACGCGCGGAAAGCCCGCCGACGTGCGCCGCACCACCAGGCCGCGCCGCTCCATCTGCGTCAGCCGTTCGGACAGCACCTTGGCCGTGACGCCGGGCAGCGCCGCCATCAACTCGCCGTGGCGAAGCTCGCCGACGTTCAGGTGCCACAGCAGCAGGGCGTTCCAACGATGCCCGAGAAACTGCAGCCAGTCTTCGACCGGGCAGTCCACCGGCAACACGCGCGCGGGCACATCCAGTTCCGGTAGCGCATGGGAGGTTCCGACAGACGACGCCATGGGGTTTCCATTTGGATAGTGCTGCGGCGCGGTGATTCACTCGGGCCTCCCGCTTCACGACCTCTCTCACGCGCCCTGCGCGGCCTTCGCACCATGACCAAGATAGCACGCCCTGCCGACATCAATCCCGCCTTCGCACAGGCCTTCAACCGCCGGGACGTCGCCGCGCTGCTGAGCCTCTACGAGCCCGACGCGGCACTGCATCCGCACGATGCGGCGCAGCCGCTGCAGGGGCACGCGGCGCTCAGGGCTGCATTCGAGCAGCTGATTCTTGCGCCCGGCCACATGGTGTCGCGCAACGCCTCCTGCATGGTCTGCGGCGACATCGCACTGCTGAGTGCCGAGTGGACGATCAGCGACCCACCGGGCACCGTGCTGGCGCGCGGCAGCAGCGCCGAGGTGGCGCGGCAACAGCCGGATGGAAGCTGGCTCTACGTGATCGATCGCGCCCTGGCATAGCCGCATCGGCCTGCAGCGCAGCCTTCACAGAAGGGCCAGCAGCCAGCCCGCCACCGCCGCCAGCACGACCACCAGCACTGGTGACATTCGCGCGTACACCAGCAACCCGAACGCCGCCAGCGCGAGGCCGAAGTCGGCCTTCGAATGAATGGCGCTCGTCCACACCGGGTCGTAGAGCGCCGCGAGCAACACACCGACGACCGCCGCATTCACACCGGCCATCGCGCGCTGGACGCCACCGCGCTGGCGCAGCGTCTCCCAGAACGGCAGCGCGCCGGCCACCAGCAGAAAGGCGGGCAGGAAGATGGCCAGCAGCAGCGCCATGCCGCCCACCCAGCCACCGAGCGGCGGTGGCATGGCAGCGCCGAGGAAGGCTGCGAAGGTGAACAAGGGCCCCGGCACGGCCTGGGCTGCGCCGTAGCCGGCCAGGAACACATCGTTCGAGACCAAGCCTGTGGGCACCACGCCGGCCTGCAGCAAGGGCAGCACGACGTGTCCGCCGCCGAACACCAAGGCACCCGCCCGGTAGAAAGAGGCCGCGACCGACAGCGCCGACGACTCCACCGCCGCAGCCAGCATCGGCAGTCCAACGAGCAGGACGAGGAACACGCCCAGCAACGTGGCGCCGGTCGCCCTGCTCACGCCGTAGTCGCGGTGCTGCGCCGTGGGAAGCTGGCCCAGCTGCACCGCCCACAGGCCGACAACGCCACCGGCGACGATGGCAGCGATCTGCCCGATGGCCGAAGGCACCGCGAGCACCAGCAGCGCCGCAACGATGGCCACGCCCGCGCGCAGCCGGTCGGGGCACAGCGACTTCGCCATGCCCCACACCGCCTGCGCCACGATGGCCACCGCGACGACCTTCAACCCATGCACCGCGCCCGATTGCGCCAGGACCGACCATCGCGTGACGCCGACCGCGAAGAGGATGAGCGCCACGGCGGAAGGCAGCGTGAACCCGAGCCACGCCGCCAGCGCCCCTCCCCAGCCTGCGCGGCCGAGCCCCAGGGCGATGCCGACCTGGCTGCTCGCGGGTCCGGGCAGGAACTGGCACAGTGCCACCAGGTCGGAATAGCTCTTGTCGTCGAGCCACTTGCGGCGTTCCACGAACTCCGCGCGGAAGTAGCCCAGGTGCGCCACCGGGCCGCCGAAGGAGGTCAGGCCCAGCACAAGGAAAGCAAGGAAGACCTCGAGCACCGGGCCTCTGGAACGAGGGGCGCCTGCGCCTTCAATGGCGGGGGGTGCGGCAGGCTTGTGGCGGTGCTTCATGGACGGTGGCGTCGAACCCGCATCCGCCGGTGCCGATCAGCCCCGGGTGCGCTCGGGCCGAAAGAAGGCCGCACCGAGCACAACGATCGCAAGCGCCGCGATCCACAACGGCCACAGGCCGAAAGGCGCCACCCAGCGCGCAAAGGGCGTGAGCCCGCGTCGGCCTTCGACCGGCGCCTCGAGCACGCCGCGCGTGAGGCGCGGCAGCTGGTGCGTGACACGGCCCGCGGCATCGATCACCACGGTCGCGCCGGTGTTGGTGGAGCGCACCATCGGCCGCGCGAACTCGAGCGCCCGCATGCGCGAGATGGCCAGGTGCTGGTCGATGGCGACCGAGTCGCCGAACCAGGCGATGTTGCTGACGTTGAGCAGGATGGTCGGCGCCGTCGCCTCGTCGCGGAAGTTCGCGCCGATCTCGTCGCCGAACAAGTCTTCGTAGCAGATGTTGGGCGCGATGCGCTGGCCCTGCCAGACGAAAGGCGCCTGCGCGAGACCGCCGCGCTCGAAGTCGCCGAGCGGGATGCTCATCATGCGGATGAACCAGCGAAAGCCCGGCGGAATGAATTCGCCGAAGGGCACGAGGTGGTGCTTGCTGTAGGCGTAGGGCTGCGCCGCACCGGGCAGGAAACCGAGCACGGCGTTACGGTACGTGCCCGCCCCCTCGCCCAGCGGCAGGCCGACGATGGCCGCCTGCTGCGAGCCCGGCTGGCCGTAGCGCGCCTGGATGGCGTCGAGGTAGCCGACGGGCAACTGCCGCGGCAGCAGCGGCAGCGCGGTTTCGGGCGTGACCACGAGCTGGGCCTTGGCGTCGCGCAGCTGTTCGGCGTACCAGCGCAAGGCGGTTTCGATGCCGCCGCCCGGAATGAATTTCTCGTCCTGCGGGATGTTGCCCTGCAGCAGCGCGACCTGCAGCGTGCCAGCGGTGCCCTGCGCGCCGCGCGCGTCGGCAGGCAGCGGCGAGGCGAGGTTGGGCAGCATGAAGATCACACCGGCCAGGGCCACGGCCAGCGCCATCGATGGCATGCCACGCAGCGGCAGGCGCCGTGCGACCAGCGCCACGCTCAGCGCGGCGGCACCGCCAATGCCGTACACACCGACCCACGGCGCCAGCGCGGCCAGCGGGCCGTCGACATGGGCGTAACCACCCGCGCCCCAGGGAAAACCGGTGAACCAGCTGCCGCGCACCAGTTCAGCCAGTGTCCACAGCGCCGCGAACACGAAGGCGCCCGCGATGCGCCCCGCCGGCCCGCGCACCACGAACCAGGCACTGGCGACGGCGTAGTAGAGCCCGAGCGCCGCGGCCAGCGCGAGCACAGCGATCACCGCCAGCGGCGCTGGCAGCCCGCCGTAGGTGTGCATCGAGATGAAGAGCCACCAGAAGCTGCCGGTGAGCCACGCGGTCGCGAACACCCAGCCATGCAGGCCGGCGCGGCGCCAGCCCGCGCCCTGCGCGCGCAGGCCGTCGAGCAGCCAGACCAGCCCGGCCAGCGACAGCAGTTGCAGCCACCACAGCGGACGGCCATCGCCGGGCCAGGCGATGGACAACGCCTGCGCGACGCCCGCCAGGCCGAAGCCGAGCAGGCGCAGGAGCCCGCTGGCGGCGGAGGAAGGGGGAGAGGATGGCGAGACGCGGGCCGGGGCCGCTGCTGCGGGCGCCGGCATCAGTCGGCCGCGTCGCCGCCGCGCGCCGGCGACACCCGGAACCAGCGCACCGCGCCGCCCTTGGTGTGCAGCACGACGAAGTCGAAGCCGCCGATGGCATGGTGCTCGCCGCGCTTGGGCACATGGCCCATCTCGTGCGCGATCAGCCCGCCGATGGTGTCGAAGTCTTCGCTGAGCTGTTCTTCGTTGAAGACGATGCCGAAGGCCTCGGCCACGCGCTCGATGGGCGTGTCGCCCGAGACGCGGTAGGTGTGGTCGGCCAGACCGAAGATGTCGCCCTCGTCTTCGGCGATGTCGAATTCATCTTCGATCTCGCCGACGATCTGCTCGAGCACGTCCTCGATGGTGATGAGGCCGGCCACGCGGCCGAACTCGTCGATGACGATGGCCAGGTGGTTGCGGTTGCCGCGGAATTCACGCAACAGGTCGTTCAGGCCCTTGCTCTCGGGCACGAAGGTGGCCGGACGCAGCAGCGCACGGATGTTCAGCCCCGGCGCGCGCTGCAGCTTGAGCAGGTCCTTCGCGAGCAGGATGCCGATGATGTTTTCTTTTTCGCCCTCGTAGACCGGAAAGCGCGAGTGCGCGGTCTGGATCACGGCGTGCAGCATCGCGTCGAAGGGCGCGTCGATGTTCACGAGGTCCATGCGCGGCGCCGCGACCATCACGTCACCGGCCGTCATGTCGGCCATGCGCAGCACGCCTTCGAGCATCACGCGCGATTCGGCGCCGATCACCTCGTTGTCCTCGGCGTCGGCCAAGGTTTCGATCAGCTCGTCGCGCGAATCGGGACCGGGGTGGATGAATTCGGCGAGCTTCTGGAGAAAGCCGCGCTTGTCTTCCCGTTCGACGGGAGCGCGTTCAGGGTGAGGGTCGGCCACTGCGGGAGGGCGGAGTTGAAGAAAGACAAGGATAACGGATTGCGCATGACAGGCTCTACCGTCCGGCCGGCATAGGCCGCCCTCGCCTGCTCACTGCGCCGATTTGCCTCGCGCGTCGCGCATGCCGCTGCGCACTTCCTGCAGGCTCGCGAGGAAGGCCCAGAACTGCTTGGCGCGGCTCTTGAGCGCGAAATCGACCGCGGCGTAGTGCTCCAGCGCGATCTCGCTCATGCGGCTGTCGAAGGTGGCGGTGGGCAACTGCAGGTGCGCTTCCGACTCCGAGCCGCTGCGCACCACGGTGGCGCCGGCGTTGCGGGCGATCTTGAGCATCGCGGCGTTTTCGCTCAGCGCATGGATGAACAGCATGCCCACGCCTTCGTTGCGTGCAGCAACCACGGCACGCTCGAACAGGCGGGCACCGTAGCCGCGGCCACGGGCGTGCGACGACACGGACACGCCGAACTCGGCGCAGTCGCTGTGCTGGTCGTCGGGCGCGTAGGCCACGTGTGCCATCGCGATCAGGTCGAGGCGGCGGTTGTAGATACCGAACAGTTCGTCGCGGTCGAAGTCCAGGCCTTCGACATAACGCAGGACCTGCTCGTCGCCCGCGGCGTAGCCGAATCGCAGGTAACGGTCGTGCGGGGTCAGGTCGAGCAGGTGGCGCGCGATGCGCTCGCGTTCGCGCGGGCCGATCGAGCGGGTCGGCACCATGACGGGGGGTGGCGCGCTGACGGCGCGCGGCTGCGCCTCAACCATCGGCGCCTTCAGGAAAGAGCCGAGGCCGAGAGACGCTTTGAGAAGGGTCTTGGCGGTGAGCATGGTTCAAATGTAAGGGTTTTCCCTTAATCACCAAACCCGCAAGGGCACTTTTGGGACACTTTTAGGACGCATTCGTGACCCGATACCAGAGTCCGTGGTCTTTCCGCAACCAATTTGTGGTTAAACGGGAACAGATGTTGTGGCTTTGACACGGTCGAGCACGAAGCTGGTCTTGCAGTCTTCGACGCTGGGGTGCTTCAGCAGGGTGTCCATGATGAAGCGGCTGTAGTGCGCCATGTCGGCCACCACGACGCGCAGCAGGTAGTCCATGTCGCCGGTGAGCGCCGCGCACTCGACCACCTCGGGCCAGGTCTGCACGCTGGCACGGAACAGGTCCATGGGGTTGCGCTTGTGGCTTTCGGTGTGTTTTTCGAGCCGCACATTCAGGTAGGCCGTGAGGCCCAGGCCGACCGCCTCGGGCTGGACCAGGGCCACGTAGCGGTCGATGACCTTGTGCTCCTCGAGCCGCTTGACCCGCCGCAGCACGGCGCTGGGCGACAGGCTGACCTGCTCCGCGATCTGGTCGTAGGTGGCGCGGCCATCTGCTTGCAGCGTGCGCAGAATGAGCCGATCAATCTTGTCGAGTGCTTCCATTTCATCATTTTTGCAGTTTTACTGCGTCATGGCCATCGACAGCGCCCGGAAACGCAGAAAACCTGAACGCCTTCCGGCCTACAGTGCTGCACGGCCCGAACACGGGCCTTTGTTTTCCTTTCTGAACAACTTTCCCACTTTCCGGAGACAGCATCCATGAGCCTCGCCGACGCCCCCGCCTTCACGCCCTGGGAGAACCCGATGGGCACCGACGGTTTCGAATTCATCGAATACGCGGCACCCGATCCGGTCGCCATGGGCAAGGTGTTCGAGCGCATGGGCTTCGTGGCCATCGCCAAGCATCGCCACAAGAACGTGCTGCTGTATCGCCAAGGCACGATCAACTTCATCCTGAACGCCGAACCCGATTCGTTCGCCCAGCGTTTCGCGCGCGAGCACGGCCCGAGCGTGTGCGCCATCGCCTTCCGCGTGCAGGACGCCAAGCAGGCCTACGAGCGCGCCACCTCGCTGGGCGCCTGGGGCTTCGCCGACAAGGCCGGCCCGGGCGAGCTGAACATCCCCGCCATCAAGGGCATCGGCGACAGCCTGATCTATCTGGTGGACCGCTGGCCCGGCAAGAACGGCGCGAAGGCGGGCGACATCGGCAACATCGGCTTCTACGACGTGGACTTCGAGGCGCTGCCGGGCGTGTCGTCGCAGGAAGCGCTGGTGCGCAAGGGCAACGGCCTGACCTACATCGACCACCTGACGCACAACGTGTACCGCGGCCGCAT
Organism: Acidovorax cavernicola; assembly: GCF_003581445.1. Taxonomy (NCBI): domain Bacteria; kingdom Pseudomonadati; phylum Pseudomonadota; class Betaproteobacteria; order Burkholderiales; family Comamonadaceae; genus Acidovorax; species Acidovorax cavernicola. The sequence continues at coordinate 16,569 of NZ_QXMN01000066.1, forward strand.
GGACGTGTGGGCCAATTTCTACGAGAAGCTCTTCAACTTCCGCGAAGTGAAGTACTTCGACATCGAAGGCCAGGTGACCGGCGTGAAGAGCAAGGCCATGACCAGCCCCTGCGGCAAGATCCGCATCCCGATCAACGAAGAAGGCAAGGAACAGGCCGGCCAGATCCAGGAGTACCTGGACATGTACAAGGGCGAAGGCATCCAGCACATCGCCATGGGCTCGGACGACCTGTACGCCAGCGTCGACGCGCTGCGCGCCAACGGCGTGACGCTGCTGGACACCATCGACACCTACTACGAGCTGATCGACAAGCGCATTCCCGGCCACGGCGAAAGCGTGGCCGAACTGAAGAGCCGCAAGATCCTGATCGACGGCAAGAAGGACGCGCTGCTGCTGCAGATCTTCAGCGAGAACCAGCTGGGCCCGATCTTCTTCGAGTTCATCCAGCGCAAGGGCGACGACGGCTTCGGCAACGGCAACTTCAAGGCGCTGTTCGAGAGCATCGAGCTCGACCAGATGCGCCGTGGCGTGTTGAGCGCCGCAAAATAAGGCGCTTCACCACTGCCCTGGAGCCCGGCATGCGCCACGCGCCTTCTTCGACTGTCGTCACCACTTTCGTCGCGGCAGTCGCCGCAGCTGCCGTGCTCTCGGGCTGCGCCTCGGCGCCGACCGCGGCCGGCCCGGCCGCCTCGCACCTGGACACGGTGCAGAAGGCCGCAGTGCTGCGCATCTGCACGCCGGGCGACTATCGGCCCTTCAGCTTCCAGAAAGCCGACGCCTCGTTCGAAGGCATCGACGTCGACCTGATGGCCGGCTTCAGCGCCAGCCTCGGCGCGAAGCCAGCGTGGGTCAAGACGACCTGGGCCAACCTGCTGCCCGACCTGGGCGCGGGCAAGTGCGACATCGCCGTGGGTGGCGTGTCGGTGACCACCGACCGCCAGAAGCGCGCCTTCTTCAGCGCGCCCTACATGGTCAACGGCAAGACGCCCATTGCGCGCTGCGCCGATGTGGCCAAGTACCAGAGCGTGGCGGCCATCGACCAGCCGTCGACCCGTGTGATCTTCAACCCGGGCGGCAGCAACGAACGCTTCGCCCGCACCAACTTCAAGCACGCCAAGCTCACGCTGCACGGCGAGAACGTCACGATCTTCGACGAGATCCTGGCCAATCGCGCCGACGTGTTCGTCACCGAATCGGCCGAGGCCATCACGCAGCAGAAGCTCAAGCCCGGACTGTGCGCGGTGAACCCCGACAAGCCGCTGCAGTACGGCGAGATGGCCTGGATGCTGCCGCGCGACGACGTCGCTTTCAAATCGTATGTCGACCAATGGCTGCACCTGCAGCAAGCCGGCGGCGACTTCCAGCGCGTGATGGACCGCTGGCTCAAATAACCCGAGAGACCGAACTCCCCATGGATACCCCCGCCGCCGTTGTCACCCCTGCCGTCTATGGCGCATCCGATCGCCCGCCGCGCGGCGACTACTCGCGCGGCGGCTCGGTGCAAGCCGACTACACCTGCCCGCAGGACTGGGCCAGCTACACGGCGGCCGACCACGACACCTACAAGCGGCTGTACGAACGCCAGGCCGCACAGCTGCCGGGCCTGGCCTGCGACGCCTTCGTCCAATCGCTGCCGCTGCTCGGCGTAAAGGATCGCATCCCGCGCTTCGAGGAACTCAACGAACGCCTGCACCGCGCCACCGGCTGGGAGATCGTGGCGGTGCCGGGGCTGATTCCCGAACTGCCGTTCTTCACGCTGCTGGCGAACCGCAAGTTCCCGGTGACCGACTGGATTCGCAAGCCCGAGGAGTTCGACTACATCGTCGAGCCCGACGTGTTCCACGACCTGTTCGGCCACGTGCCGATGCTGTTCGATCCGACCTTCGCCGACTACGTGCAGCGCTACGGTCAGGGTGGCATGAAGGCGCACGAACTCGGTGCCGGCGAGAAGCTGGCGCGCCTGTACTGGTACACGGTCGAGTTCGGCCTGATCCGCCAGCCTGAAGGCCTGCGCGCCTACGGCGCCGGCATCCTGAGTTCGGTCGGCGAGCTGCAGCACGCGGTGCGCAGCCCCGAGCCGCACCGCCTGCCGCTCGACCTGCTGCGCACCATGCGCACGCAGTACAAGATCGACACGTATCAGGCCAACTACTTCGTGATCGAGAACTTCGCACAGCTCTTCGACCTCACGGCCCCCGACTTCACGCCGCTGTACCGCGCGCTCGAGGTCGAGCCCGACATCCCGGCCGGTGTGCTGCTGCCGGGCGAATCCGGCAACGCCTGATTGCCTTGCACTGACCCGGATGCGCACGGCGGCTATCGCCTGCGCGACACCGGGTGTGCGCCCCTAGGACAAGCCCGCTGGCGGGTGGGAGGCATTGGCTCCCACAATCCGCGCCAAAGGAGCTTGCATGCAGACATCCGCGCGACAGAACTACCCGGCCGGCGTGCCGCACGAGATTCATCCGGAGCAGTACCGCTCCCTGCCTCACATGTTCGACGAGGCCTTCGGCCGCTACAAGGACCGTCCGTTCTCGGTCTGCATGGAGCGCTGGATGTCGTACGGCGAGCTCGACACGCACTCGAAGGCGATGGGTGCCTGGCTGCAGTCGCAAGGCCTCGAGCCCGGCGCGCGGGTGGCGATCATGCTGCCCAACGTGCCGCAGTTCGCGGTCACGATGTGCGCCGTGCTGCGCGCGGGCTACACCTGCGTCAACGTCAATCCGCTGTACACGGCGCGCGAACTGGAGCACCAACTCAAGGACTCCGGCGCGACGGCCATCGTCATCCTCGAGAACTTTGCAGCCACGCTCGAACAGGTGATCGAACGCACACCGGTCAAGCACGTGGTGATGACCGCGATGGGTGACCTGCTCGGCGGGCTGTACGGCACGTGGATCACGGTGGCCGTGCGCCATCTGGCCAAGATGGTGCCGCCCTATAAGCTCCCCTTGAGCGACGGCCGCACCGTCACGCCGTTCAAGCAGGCGATTGCCGAAGGCCGCGGGCGCACGCTCGGGCCCGACCGGAGCACGCTCGATTCCATCGCCTTCCTGCAGTACACGGGCGGCACCACCGGCTTGTCGAAGGGCGCCGTGCTCACCCATCGCAACATCGTGGCCGCCACCCTGCAGGCCGAAGCGTGGTTCACACCCGCACTGGCGCGGGCCGGTGACCTGGCGAAGGTCAACAGCATCGCCGCGCTGCCGCTGTATCACATCTTCGCGCTGACGCTGTGCCTGCTGGTGATCCGCCAGGGTTCGCACATGACGCTGATTCCCAACCCGCGCGACTTCAACAAGTTCGTCGCGGTGCTGAAGAAGCGGCCTTTCCACATGCTGCCGGCGGTGAACACCTTGTTCAATGCGCTGCTGATGCACCCGGAGTTCAAGACCGTCGATTTCTCCACCCTGTTCGTGTCGCAGGCCGGCGGCATGGCCGCCTCCGAAGGCACGGCGCGCAAGTGGTTCGAGGCCACCGGCTGCCCGATGATCGAAGGCTGGGGCATGAGCGAGACCTGCGCGATCGGCACCAACAACCCGGTGTCGAACACGAAGTTCACGGGCACCATCGGCCTGCCGTTGCCGAGCATTGAGATTGCGATCAAGGACGATGAAGGCCAATCGCTGCCGATCGGCCAGGCGGGTGAGCTCTGCATCAAGGGCCCGAACGTGATGACCGGCTATTACAACCAGCCCGCCGAGACGGCAGCGGCCTTCACCGCCGATGGCTTCATGCGCACCGGCGACATCGCCGTGATGCAGGAAGACGGCTACAGCCGGATCGTCGACCGCAAGAAGGACATGATCCTGGTGAGCGGCTTCAACGTGTTCCCCAACGAACTGGAGAACGTGATCTCGCTATGCCCGGGTGTCGTCGAATGCGCGGCCGTGGGCGTACCGGACGAGAAGCAAGGCGAAGCCATCAAGGTCTTCGTGGTCCGCAAGGATCCGGCCTTGACGGAAGACGCCGTGCTCCAGTACTGCAACGGACAGCTCACCGGCTACAAGCGGCCGAAACACATCGAGTTCCGCGAGTCGCTGCCCAAGACCAACGTCGGGAAGATCCTGCGACGCGAGCTGCGCACCGGCGCCGGTGCCTGAGCGCGTGGGGCACGAGGAGGCCAGCGCCGGACTGCCGGCGAATGTCGTCGTATTCGAACGGGGGTGGTTGTCTTCGAACAACATCCTGTTCGTAGGGGCAGAGGAAACGGCGCTGGTCGATACGGGATATGCCACGCATGCCGATCAGACGCTGGCCCTGGTGGAGTCTGTATTGGGAGAGCGTCCTCTCGATCGTGTGCTGAACACGCATCTGCACAGCGATCACTGCGGAGGCAACGCGGCACTGCAACAGCGCTACCCGTCGTTGCGAACGGACATTCCTCCTGGAGAAGCGGCGCTGGTCGAGCGGTGGGATGTACAGGGTCTGAGTTTTCTTGCGACGGGGCAGAGTTGCCCACGCTTCGGCTTCACTGGATTGCTCGAACCGGGCACGGAATGCCTGTTGGGCGACAGCGCCTGGCAAGTGCATGGCGCTCCAGGCCACGATCCACATTCAGTGATCCTGTTCGATCCGGCATCGCAAACCCTGATTTCTGCGGATGCGCTGTGGGAAAACGGGTTTGGTATCGCTTTTCCGGAATTGATGGGTGAGCCGTCTTTCGCGGATATCGGGGCGACGCTCGATCTGATCGAAAAGCTGGCACCTCGGCAGGTCATTCCGGGACATGGCGGAGTCTTCGCCGATGTCGATCGTGCATTAGAGACGGCACGCAAGCGCCTGGCTGGCTTGGAGCGAGATCCTTTGAAGCACGCCCGTCATGCGCTGAAGGTGTTGATGAAGTTCAAGCTTTTGGAGCTGCAGGCTGTGTCGTGGGGGGAGTGGGCTGGTTGGCTACTGGGTACGCCGTACTTCGAACGAATCCGGGCTCGATTCTTTGCAGATGAGTCTCTGGATGCTTTGACGAACGATCTTCTGTCGGAGCTGGTTGCGGCTGGGGCGGCGCAGTCAGATGCTTTTGGCGTCCGCAACGCCTGATTGCGAGCTGTTGCAGCAATAAAAAAGCGCCGTCTCTTCGAGATTGGCGCTTTTTTGTCTGTTGATTCGCTCTTGTTTTGCGTGTTCTTTTACGTCGCGCAAAGCAAAAAACCCCAGTCATTGCTGACTGGGGTTTTCTGGGCTGTAAGAGCCTGACGATGACCTACTTTCACACGGGAACCCGCACTATCATCGGCGCTGAGTCGTTTCACTGTCCTGTTCGGGATGGGAAGGAGTGGTACCAACTCGCTATGGTCATCAGGCATAAATGGTTGTTCTGCTGATCACACGATCAGGAGAACGAATTCATAGAGTTTGGAATCAGCTTTTGGCGAATTATTTTGAATGCGTCAACTTGGCATAACACCTTGATCAGATTGATCAAAGTTATAGGGTCAAGCCGCACGAGCAATTAGTATCAGTTAGCTTAACGCATTACTGCGCTTCCACACCTGACCTATCAACGTCCTGGTCTTGAACGACTCTTCAGGGGGCTCAAGGCCCCGGCAGATCTCATCTTGAAACGAGTTTCCCGCTTAGATGCTTTCAGCGGTTATCTCTTCCACACTTAGCTACTCGGCAATGCCACTGGCGTGACAACCG
>NZ_QXMN01000163.1:0-1952 GCF_003581445.1 Acidovorax cavernicola
AGATGTGTATAAGGGACAGGGGTCAGGGTGCCTCCGGCCGCGGCCGGCCGCCGTCAGCCATGGACCACAGCCCCTGTAGGGCAGGGCGGCCGACAACCCTTCGGGCCGCAGGCCGATGGAGCTGCACGGGAACCCGTGCTACGGTGCGCATGAAAACATCGGCCAACGCGCAACTGCGTGCAGGACTTGTCACACCCCTCCCTGGATAATTGATTTCATGAACCAACTCGATGCACTCCGCCAGTGGACCACCGTGGTCGCCGACACCGGTGACTTCAAGCAGCTCAGCATTTCCAAGCCGCAGGACGCGACCACCAATCCGTCGCTGATCCTCAAGGCCGTGCAGAAGGCCGAATACCGGCCGCTGCTCGACGAGACCGTGAAGAAGCATGCAGGCAAGCCACTCGACGAGGTCATCGACCGCCTGCTGGTGCGCTTCGGCACCGAAATCCTCTCCATCATTCCGGGCCGCGTCTCGACCGAAGTCGACGCGCGCCTGTCGTTCGACACCGCCGCCACCGTGGCCCGCGGCGAGCGCATCGTGGCCCTCTACAAGGCCGAAGGCATCGACACCGAGAAGCGCCTGCTCATCAAGGTCGCTTCCACCTGGGAAGGCATCGAGGCCGCGCGCCTGCTGGAACAGAAGGGCATCCGCACCAACCTCACGCTGCTGTTCTCGTTCGCGCAGGCCGTGGCCTGCGGCGCGGCCGGCGTGCAGCTCATCTCGCCTTTCGTGGGCCGCATCTACGACTGGTACAAGAAGTCGGCCGGCGCCGCCTGGGACGAGGCTGCCAGTGCCGGCGCCAACGATCCGGGCGTGAAGTCGGTGCGCGAAATCTTCAACTACTACAAGCAGCAAGGCATCAAGACCGAGGTCATGGGGGCGAGCTTCCGCAACGCGGGGCAGATCAAGGCCCTGGCCGGCTGCGACCTGCTGACCATCAGCCCCGAGCTGCTGGCCGAGCTGGCTGCGAGCAACGAGCCCCTCGAACACGCGCTGGACGCCAAGGCCGCAGCAAAGGGCGAGGCGAAGAAGGTGAGCTACGACGAAGCCGGCTTCCGCTTCGCGCTGAACGAAGACGCCATGGCCACCGAGAAGCTCGCCGAAGGCATCCGCGCCTTCGCGGTCGACGCCGTGAAGCTCGAAAAGCTCATGCAGGAAAGCGGCAAGTAAAGATGGCCATGACCCTGCGCTGTGACCGTGCGCCGGCCTGGGCGCAACTGCAGTCCGCCTTCGACACGGCCGGTCGCCAGTTCGACCTTCGCCATGCCTTCGTGGACGACGCGGGGCGCTTCGAGCGCTTCAGCCAGCAGGCGCCGTACCTCTTTGCCGACCTGTCGAAGAACCTGATCGACGCGCGGACCGAGGAACTGCTGCTCGCGCTCGCGCGCGAGTGCGGCCTCGAAGCGCATCGCGATGCGATGTTCGCGGGCGAGCACATCAACAACACCGAAGACCGCGCCGTGCTGCACACGCTGCTGCGCGCGCCGGCCGATGCGCCCACCGGCCCCAAGACGGCGCACGAACTGCGCGAAGTGCACGCCACGCTCGACGCCATGCTGGCCTATGCCGAGAAGGTGCGCGGCGATCACACGATCACCGACGTGGTCAACATCGGCATCGGCGGCTCCGACCTCGGCCCGCAGATGGCCGTGCTGGCGCTTGCGGAGTTCGTGGCGCCCGGCAAGCGCTTTCACTTCGTCTCGAACGTCGACGGCCACGAGCTGGCGGGCGTGCTGAAGGGCCTGGCGCCCGAGCACACGCTGTTCCTGGTCGCCTCCAAGACCTTCACCACGGCCGAGACGATGACGAACGCACTCTCGGCCAAGCGCTGGTACGAGCAATCGGGCGGCACCGACATCGCCGGTCATTTCGCGGCACTCACCACCAACGTGGAAGCGGCGAAGCAGTTCGGCATCGACACCACCTTCGGCTTCTGGGACTGGGTGGG
>NZ_QXMN01000164.1:0-2006 GCF_003581445.1 Acidovorax cavernicola
CATGCCGATCACGATGGCGTCCTTCCGGCCCTGCGCCATGCCGGCCAGCGGAGTGGCCAGGGCGACAGTGGCGCCGGCGGTGGTAAGGAGGGTGCGACGATTCAACATACGGGGTGATCTCCGGAAAACGGTCAGTGTCGAATGACTGCTTCGGCGTGCACCGTGCCCTGGGGGAAAGCGCAACGCCACGAAAGGAAGACACGCAGCACGAAAGATGCCAAGTGCTGCCAATCATTCTCTCGCAGCAGGCCCTCCGGTGTGCGCTGGCGCGGGCGGTTTTTCCTCGGGACGTTCCCGGATGGGCGAGGGATCTTGCGCGAAGCACGCGCGTTGCGCCACCAGATGCTCATGACCGATCTGTCCGAGGCCGCGCCTCGGTGGCGCAAGGGGCTTCAGGCCGCGCGCAACGCGCCGCCGGCGGGCGTGTGCAGCACCGCCGACAGCAGGGTGCGGGTGTACGGATGCTGTGCGTGGTGGAACAGCTCGGTCGGTGGTCCCTGCTCCACGATCTGCCCCTTGAACACCACGCACACGTCATCGCACAGGTGGTTGACCACCGCCAGGTCGTGGCTGATGAGCAGGTAGCTGATGCCGAACTGCTGCTGCAGGTCCTGCATGAGGTTGAGCACCTGGGCCTGCACGGAGACATCGAGCGCACTTACGGGCTCGTCGGCGACGATGAGCTTGGGGCGCGTGATCAGCGCACGTGCGATCGCAATGCGCTGTCGCTGCCCGCCCGAGAACTCGTGCGGGTACTTGTCCAGGTCCGTGGTGCGCAGGCCCACGGCCGCGAGTGTCTCGGCGGCGCGTTCACGCTGCTCGGCACGGCGCGTCTCGGCCAGCGCTTCGAGCGGTTCGGCCACGATGCGTGCAACGGTCTGTCGCGGATCGAGCGATCCGTACGGGTCCTGGAACACCATCTGGAAGTCGCGCCGCGCCGTGCGCAGGTCGGCCTTCGAGAGCGTATGCAGGTTGCGCCCTTCGAGTTCGACGCGGCCCGAGGTCGGCGTGTCCAGCGCCATCACCAGGCGCGCGATGGTCGACTTGCCTGAGCCCGACTCACCCACGATGCCCATGCTCTTGCCGGCCTGCACTGCGAAGCTCACGCCGTTGAGCGCCTTCACAGAAGGCGGTGGGCCGAAGAGCTTCTCGCGGGGCAGGGCGTAGTGCCGCACGAGGTCGGTCACCTGCAGAAGCGGAGGCGATGAAGCAGCAGAGGCGGGCGATGGATTCATGACGCAACGGCTTCCATGGCCGCAATTTCCTCGAGCCGGATGCAGCGCACCGCATGGTCCGGCGGCAACACCGTGGCGGGTGGGCGCGTGGCGTGGCAGGCATCCACCGTGTAGGCGCAACGACCCGCAAAGCCGCAGCCGCGAGGAATGTCCACCAGCTCCGGCACGCTGCCACGGATCGTGGGCAGGCGCACCCCACGCGGCGCACCGATCACCGGCCGCGCCGCGAACAGCCCCTGCGTGTAGGGATGCGCGCGCCGGGCGAACACCTCCTCGGTCGGCCCGCTCTCGACCACGCTGCCGCCGTACATCACCAGCATCTTCGAGACCGTCTGAGAGATCACCCCCAGGTCGTGCGAGATCAGGATCAGCGCCATGCCCATCTCGGCCACCAGCTTCTGGATCAGATCGAGCACCTGCTTCTGGATCGTCACGTCCAGCGCCGTGGTCGGCTCGTCCGCGATCAGCAGATCGGGCCCGCAGGCCAGCGCCATCGCGATGCCGATGCGCTGGCGCTGCCCGCCCGAGAACTGGTGCGGATAAGCATCCAGGCGCGAAGCCGCATCGGGAATGCCCACGCGCTCGAGCAGCTCCAGCGCTTCCTTACGCGCCTGCGCCTTGGTCAGTCCGCGGTGCAGCATCAGCGGCTCGCCCACCTGGCGCGCGATCGTGTGCACCGGGTTCAGCGCTGTCATCGGCTCCTGGAAGATCATGCCGATGCGGTTGCCGCGGATCTGGCACATCTGCTTCTCCGGCAGGCCCACGAGCTCC
>NZ_QXMN01000067.1:0-20386 GCF_003581445.1 Acidovorax cavernicola
CTGTGGGGTCGCTGGGGGCGTCGTAGGCGAATTTTGAGGGGGGACCCCATGAATCGGCGCTGCAGCGACTGGCGGGCTTCCTGAGCCGTTTCTGGCACTGCGCCGCAGGATGGTTCGCACGCGGGCGACCAGTTCCCGAGGGGAAAACGGCTTGGCAATGTAGTCGTCTGCACCCAGTTCGAGGCCCACCACGCGGTCTATTTCGTCGCTGCGGGCCGTCAAGAACACCATCGGGACCTCCGGGCCGCCCATCGACTGGTTCAGCGCCTGGAGGCGTTTGAAGAGTTCGAAGCCGTTCAGGTCGGGCAAACCGATGTCCAGGATGGCGAGCGCGGGGCGTTCCTGCGCGAACTGCGCGATGGCTTCTTCGGCCGTGGCGCACCAGACCGGCTGGAAGCCGTCGCTGCTCAAGACGTATTGCAGCGTGTCGGCGATGCCCGATTCGTCTTCGGCAATCAGGATCCGGGGTTTGAAGCTCATCCGGCGATGTTAGCGAGGGCCACGGACGACCCGGGCCCGACTTTTCGTCCGAGGCGCCGGGGGACCGGCGCGGCCTTTCGCGGCTTTTTTTTCGGGCGCGGCTTTTCCTCTTCCTGTCTTCTTATTCTTCTTATTCAAATTAGTAGTAGTAGATAAGGGTCGCGCCCTTCTGTGGAAAGGTCGCTTTTTCCGTGATGTGACAACGACTTGTCATGCCCGTGTCACTGTGCGCACCCGCGCTTTCGTGATGTACCCGCAACTTGGACAACATGGGGTAACCCGCCGGCCCTGTGGATAACCGATGGCTTGTGCAAAAACTCTCCCCAGAGTTGTCCTTTGACAGCCTTCCGGATTTCTGCGAAAGGCGGTTTTCGGGGCAAGAAATTCATTGCCCGTTATTTAGGCAGGTTGTAGATTCCCATGGAAAATCAACGACTTGCGAAACCCCTACAGAGCAGTGCGGAGGTTATCCACAGAGTTGCCCCAGCTTTGTGGGGAGAACGCGAAGAGGAACCTTCGGGCCCCGGGCGGACCCAATCCGCTCCTTCACATGACGAAAAATCTCGAACATGACACCTTCTGAAACAAAGGCGATCGTCACCCTGAGCCTGCTGGCGGCTTTCGTGGACGGCGAGAAGCACGAACGCGAGCGCGCCGAGATCAAGCGCATCGCCGAGGGCCTGTCGCAGGCCGACGGCGTGAACCTGCCCACGATCTACCAGGACGTGCTCATGAAGCGGGTGTCGCTGGCCTCGGTGGCGGGCGAGCTGAAAAGCGCCGAGTCGCGGCAGCTGGCCTACGAGATGGCGGTGTGCATGTGCGACGCCGACGGCGTGCAGTCGGAACCGGAGCGGCTGTTCCTGATGGACGTGCGCAGCTCGCTCGGGCTGGACGCCTCGGCGGCGCAGTTCTCGCAGCAGGCGGAAGACATGGCCGCGGCCGTGCCTGCGGCCGTCGCGGCGACTGGCGCAGCGGGTGCAACGGCGTCAACCCCGGCTGCACCGCAGGCGCCCGACAGCACCGAGCTGGACCGCGCGATCCTCAATGCCTCCATCCTCAACGGCGCGCTCGAGCTGCTGCCCGAGACGCTGTCGACCATGGCGATCATTCCGCTGCAGATGAAGCTGGTCTACCGCATCGGGCAGGCGCATGGCTACCAGCTGGACACCGGCCACATCAAGGATTTCCTGGCCACCGTGGGCGTGGGACTGACCTCGCAGTACCTGGAGCAGGCCGGGCGCAAGCTGCTGGGCGGCTTGCTGGGCAAGGTCGGCGGCGGCCTGCTGGGCGGCCTCGGCAAGCAGGCCGTGAGTTCGGGCATGAGCTTCGCGTCGACCTATGCGCTGGGCCACGTGGCCAAGCGCTACTACGGGGGCGGCCGCACGCTCTCCACGCAGATGCTGAAGGACGCGTTCTCGAACGTGGTGAAGGAAGGGCAGGGCCTGCAGACGCAGTACCTGCCGGCGATCAAGGAACGGGCCCGCACGCTGGATGCGAGCCAGGTCCTGTCGCTGGTGAAGCGCGCCTGAGCCTTGCGGCCCCGGCGTCTTCAGGGGCGCCGGATCAGAACTTGTACTTCACCGTCAGGTTCGCGCTGCGCGGGGCGGCGTAGGTGATCTGGCTGTACGCGTCGAACATGCCGTAGTACTTCTTGTTCGTCACGTTGTTCAGGTTGAGCTGGGCCGACAGCTGCGGCGTGAACTCGTAGCGCGCCATCAGGTTGACCAGGGCGTAGGCGCCCTGTTCGATCTTCTGGGTCACGCCCAGCGGATCGAGCGCGTTCGTGTAGGTGCGGCCCTGCCAGCTCACGCCGCCGCCCAGGGTCAGGCCGTTGAGGGCACCCGGCAGGCGGTAGGTGGTGAACACGCGCAGCAGCTTGCGCGGGTAGATGGTGTTCACGTCGTCGCCGGTCGAATCCTTCAGCGTGAACTGCGTGTAGCCGGCGCTCAGGTTCCAGCCGCGGGCCAGCTCGCCCGTCACTTCCATTTCGAAGCCCTTGCTGGTGGCGCCGTCGGAGGCGCGGTACACCGTTTCGGGCAGGCCGCCCAGGCCGGTGAGCCGGTCGGTCGTGGCCACGGCCAGGTTCTTCTGCTTGATGTGGAAGACGGCGGCGGAGGCCTGGAGCTTGCCGTCCAGGAACTCGCCCTTCAGGCCGGTTTCGAAGCTGCGGCCCTTGATCGGCTCGATGTAGTCGCCGCGGATGTCGCGCGCGTTCTGCGGCTGGAAGATGTCGGTGTAGCTCGCGTACAGCGACAGCTCCTTGCTGAGGTCGAAGACGAGGCCGGCGTACGGCGTCACTTCGCTGTTGTACTTCAGCTTGTAGGGGTTGCTGTAGATGTCGTCGCCGCTGCGCTGGTAGTTGGTGGCGCGTGCGCCGGCGATCAGCTTCAGGGCGTCGGTGATGTTGAAGCGGCCTGCGCCGTACACCGCGTCCTGCTGGGTGACGCTCTTGCCGTAGTAGCTGGGCGCGCCCCACACCGGTTCGACCGAGGCACCGCTCCAGTTGTTGAAGTCGCTGGCCATGCCGAACGACGGCGTGGCCGAACGGTCGTAGGCGCTGAACTTCTGCCTAGAGTTCACGTAGCCGAAGGCCAGTTCATGCTCGCGCCCGAACAACTTGACCACGCCGTTGGCCTGCGCGCTGAAGTCGTCCTGCCGCGTGTGCACGTTGTACGAGGCGGCGAAGGTCGACATGCCCAGGCCCGACACCAGGCTCGGCGCGCCCGAGAGGTACAGCAGGTAGGAGTCGGCCTTGCGGTTGCCGCGGTTGTAGCTGAGCTTGAGCTTCCAGTCGTTGTCGAAGCGGTGCTCCAGCGAGGTGAAGTAGGTCTGGTAGACCGTATTCCAGCGCGTCCAGTCGGCAGCGCTCGATTTGGAGCGGTCCCAGTCGGTGCGGATGCCTTCGCTGTACCAGACCGGCAGGCCGCCCCACATCGGGCCCTTGGTGTCGAATTTCTGGCGGCTCAGGCCCGCGGTCAGCAGCGTGCGGCTGCCCAGGTCGGCCTCGACGGTGGCGAAGAGCGTGCTGTTGTCCTTGCTCAGGCCGCGGATGTAGCTGTCGCCCTCGGAGACCTCGCCGACCACGCGGGCGCGCACCGTCTTCGCCGCGTTCAGCGGCGTCGACAGGTCGACCATCGCGCGGCGCTGCTTCCAGCTGCCGACGTCCAGTTCCACGTTGCCCGTGAACACCTTGCTGGTGGCGCGCTTGCGCACCAGGTTGATGGCGGCCGACGGGTCGCCCGCGCCGGTCGTGAGACCCGTGGCGCCGCGCACCACTTCCACGCGGTCGTAGGTGGCCAGGCTGGTGAAGATCTCGCCCGAACTCCAGGGCTGTTCCCAGGTGGTGGGCACGCCGTCGATCAGCAGGGAGTTGATGTCGAAGCCGCGCGCGGTGAACTGGCCCCGGCTGGTTTCGTACTGGTTGACCGACACGCCGGTCGTGTTGTTGATGACGTCGGTGATGGTCTGGAAGCCCTGGTCCTCGATGCGCTGCTGGGTCACGACCGTCACGGACTGCGGCGTTTCGCGCAGGCTCATGCTCAGCGGCGTGGCCGTCTTCGAGGCGCCTGTCGTGTAGGCGCCGGTGCCTTCGGTGGTTTCACTTTGCCCTGTGGCCTCGACCGTGACGGCGGGCAGGGTGTCCCTGGATTCCTGCGCCGTGGCAAGCAGCGGCATGGCCATCGCGATGCACAGGCTCAGCTGCGTGAGCTGGCCGCGGGCTGGCGCGGAATGGAACGACTTCTTGACCCTCTTCATGTTGTATGTCCTGCTGGAAAAACGCTGTTGGAAGACCCGGGTCCGGCCTTGCCGCCAGCGCACATCCCTCAGTGCGAAGAGCGAAATTTGTCACGAATCCGGGGTTAACAATAAATGATAATGATTTGCATTTATAAAGAATAGGAAATATTTAGTTCTCGTTGGCGACAGGCAACACAGGCCGCGCCCGCCCAATTTCCTCCTCTTTTCGGAGGCAGGCGGGTGTTTGCTGTCGTGTGAAGGGCGGGGGATTTGAACCCCCGGGTCGGAAGCACCGCCGTCAGGCGGCGGTGCTCAGACCTTGCTCAGGTCGTCGAGGATCGGGCAGTCGGGCCGCGCGTCGCCGTGGCAGCAATGCACGAGGTGCGCGAGCGTGCTGCGCATCGATTGCATGTCGGCGATGCGCTGTTCCAGTTCACCGAGGTGTTTTTCGGCGATGCGTTTCACGCTTGAGCTGGCGCGGCGGCGGTTGTGCCACAGACCGACCAGTTCGGCGATTTCCTCCATCGAGAACCCGAGATCGCGCGAGCGCTTGATGAAACGCAGCGTGTGGATGTCGGCGTCGTTGTACTGGCGGTAGCCGCTCTCGGTGCGTGCTACCGCCGGCAGCAGGCCCAGGCCTTCGTAGTGCCGGACCATGCGCGCCGACACGCCAGACAACCGCGCGGCTTCACCGATGGCGACCTGACGGCCGCTGGCCGTGCTCATTGAACCGTGTAGCCGGCGTTCTCGATCGCGGCCACGATGTCCTGGCGCGGCTGCTGGCTCAACACGTCCACATGGCCGGTTTCGAGATCGACCGTGACCTGCGCATGCGGATCGACCGTCTGCACGGCGTCCTGCACCGCGTTCACGCAGTGGCCGCAGCTCATGCCGGAGACCTGGAATTTCTGGCTCATCGTCGTTGCTCCTCGTGGGAAATGAATGATTGAATGAAGTCTGAAGGGATTGAACACCCGAATCGGGGACAACGCCAGTTTCAACCCTCTCACGATGTCAACGTCCAGCCAAGGGCTTTGAAGAACCAATGCTTGACCTTGCCATGGTGTGAGGCTTTAGCCTCGGGACCATGGAACACATTCAGCCTCAACCCTCCGCGGCCGCCGCCACGCTGGACCTCTCGGTCGGCGGCATGACCTGCGCCTCGTGCGTGATGCGCGTGGAGCGCGCGCTCAAGAACGTGCCCGGCGTGCAGAACGTGAGCGTCAATCTCGCGACCGAGTCGGCCCGCATCGTGGCCACCGGCGGCGAGGACATGGCCTTGCGCCTGCGCCGCGCCGTGCGTGCCGCCGGCTACGAGCCGCGCGCCGAGAGTGCAGCGCAGGACGAGGCAGCCGCGCTGTCGCCCTGGCACGGCTTCGGTCCCGTGGCCATCGGCCTGGCGCTGTCGATCCCGCTGATGGCGCCGATGCTCGGCGACCTCATCGGCCAGAGCTGGATGCTGCCGCCCTGGGTGCAGCTGCTGCTGGCGACGCCAGTGCAGTTCTGGCTCGGCGCACGTTTCTACCGCGCCGGCTGGCACGCGGCCAAGGCGCTCACCGGCAACATGGACCTGCTGGTGGCGTTGGGCACCAGTGCGGCCTACGGCCTGTCGCTGTGGCTGTGGTGGCGCGCCGCCACCGGCGAGCATGCGGGGCACGGCATGGTGCCGCACCTGTACTTCGAAGCCTCGGCGGTGGTGATCACGCTGGTGCTGCTGGGCAAGTGGCTCGAGGCACGTGCCAAGCGCCAGGCGACCTCGGCGATCCGCGCGTTGCAGCAGCTGCGGCCCGAAGTGGCGCACCTGATCGACGCACGTGGCAAGGAAAGCGATGTGCCGCTGGCCGAGGTGATGGTCGGCGACCGGCTCGCCGTGCGTCCCGGCGAGCGCGTGCCGGCCGATGCGCGCGTGCTCGAAGGGCAGTCCGAGGTGGACGAATCCATGCTCACCGGCGAGCCCCTGCCCGTGGCGAAGAACCCCGGCGACGCCCTGACCGGCGGCGCGGTGAACGGCGACGGCCGCATGGTGATCGAGGTGCGCGCCGTCGGCGCCGAGAGCGTGCTGGCGCGGATCATCCGCCTGGTGGAAGACGCGCAGGCCGCGAAGGCGCCGATCCAGCGCATGGTCGACCAGGTGGCGGCCGTGTTCGTGCCGGTGGTGCTGGTGATCGCACTGCTCACCTTCGGCGGTTGGATGTTCGCGGGCGCCGGCGTCGAGACTGCGCTGATCCACGCAGTGGCGGTGCTGGTCATCGCCTGTCCGTGTGCGCTGGGTCTTGCGACGCCGGTGGCGGTGATGGCGGGCACGGGCGTGGCCGCGAAGCACGGCATCCTCATCAAGGACGCGCGGGCACTGGAAATTGCGCACCGCGTTGATACCGTCGCTTTCGATAAGACTGGCACGCTGACTGTGGGCCGTCCCGTGCTCACGGCGCTGCTGCCCGCGGCCGGCGCGCTGGCGAACGAAAACGATCTGCTCGCCACGGCCGCCAGCCTGCAAGGCGGCAGCGAGCATCCGCTCGCACGCGCCGTGCTGACGGCCGCCGCCGAACGTGGCGTGCAGGCGCCACCGCTCGGTGCGATGCAGGCGATGCCGGGGCGTGGCGTGCGCGGCGAGGTGAACGGCGCGACCTGGGCTATTGCCAGCCTGCGCTGGTGCCGCGAGCTCGATGCGATGCCGGCCGAAGCCGACATCGAACGCCTGCAATCGCAAGGCGCCACGGTCTCCGCGCTGCTGCGTTTCGACGATGCGGGCTCAGCCCATGTGCAGGCCTTGCTGGCCTTCGCCGACGAACCGAAGCCGCAGGCGGCCGAGGCGATCCGCACGCTGCGTGCGCGCGGCCTGCGCGTGGTGATGATCTCGGGCGACAACCTGCGCGCCGCGCAGGCCATGGCGGCACGGCTGGGCATTCCGGCCGAGGACGTGCGCGCCGACGTGCTGCCCGCCGACAAGGCCGAGCAGGTGAGCGCGTTGCGCAAGAACGGTCACGTGGTCGCGATGGTCGGCGACGGTGCCAACGATGCGCCGGCACTGGCAGCCGCCGACGTGGGCATCGCGATGGCGCCTTCGGGCGGCGGCACCGACGTGGCGATGGAAGCCGCCGGCATCACGTTGATGCGCGGTGATCTTGCCCTCGTGGCCGAAGCGCTCGAGCTCTCGGGCCGCACGGTGGCGAAGATCCGGCAGAACCTGTTCTGGGCCTTCGCCTACAACGTGGCCGGCATCCCGCTCGCGGCCTTCGGTCTGCTGAGTCCTGTGGTGGCTGGCGCGGCGATGGCGCTGTCGAGCGTGAGTGTGATGGCCAATGCGCTGTTGCTGCGGCGCTGGAAGCCGAAGCACCAGCAGCAACAACACTGACCCGACAGCGAATCAGTCGAACAGCAGCGCCATCACGTGCTCGTCGACGAAGTCCGCTTCGCCGGCCCGGCGGTAGAACTGGCGCAGCGTGCCTTCCTGCACGAAGCCCAGCCGGGCATAGAAACGCAGGGCCGTGGCGTTGTCGCTCTCGGCCATCAGCTCGACGCGGCGAACGCCTTCGGACTTCAGCCGCGCGAGCACGTCGGTCACCATGGTCTGCGCGATGCCGCGGCCATGCAAGGAAGGATCGACGGCGAGCGTGCCCAGGCTCGCCACATGCTGTGCACGACCCGGGTAGCGTGTGACGCGATAGAAGCCCGCAAGCTGCCCATCGACCTCGAAGATGAAGAAGCCGCCGCCGTCGAGCAGGCCCTGGAACACCGCGCGGAAGTCGTCGCGCGGCATCGGGTCGTAGCCCAGGTAGGGTACGACCCGCTCGTGCATGTAGAGGTCGAAAACGGCGTCGAAGTCCGAGGGGGCGGCGGGGCGGTGCAGGGGCATGTCGCGCTTCTTCTGGGGGCCTGGAATGCGGCGGAGCATAGCAAGGCCATGCTGCGTGGCTTCCTTCCCCGAAGCTCAGCCTTCCGGGAAGCGCCGGCTGGCCACGATCACCGCATTGGTGCCGCCGAAGGCGAATGAATTCGACAGCACGTGGCGCAGCCCCCGTGCCTCGCGCGCGGTGCCGCGCACGAAGTCGACGCCGCTGAACGCGGCATCCGGCGTCTGCAGGTGGGCGATGGGTGGCAGGGTTTCGCGGGCCAGCGTGCGCAGTGCGGCCACGAGTTCGATGGCGCCGCCGCCGCCGAGCACATGGCCATGGATCGCCTTGGTCGCGCTGACCGGTGCGCCGTGGCCGAACAGCTCGCCGATCGATGCAGCCTCGGCGGCATCGCCGGCGCTGGTGGCGGTGCCGTGGGCGTTGATGTGGCCGATGTCCGAAGGCGTGAGCCCGGCGTCGCGCAGTGCCGCACGCATGGCGCGCACCTGGCCGGCCGGGTCGGGGTTGGTGATGTGCGTGCCGTCGCAGTTGCTCGCATAGCCGCTGAGCACGAAGGGCTTTGCACCGGCGCCGCGCGCTCGCGCGTGCGCTTCCGATTCGAGCACCAGCGCCGCCGCACCTTCGCCGATGGCGAAGCCTGCACGGTCGGCCGAGAACGGACGGCAGGCGGACGCCGGTGCGTCGGCCGGCGGTGGCGCCATCACGCGCATCGCGTGCCAGCTGGCCATCACGCCGGGCGTGAGCATCGCATCGTGACCGCCGACGATGGCGACGTCGATCCAGCCGCCACGGATGGCGCGCATGGCTTCGCCGATGGCCACAGCCGATGAAGCACAGGCGCAGGCATACGCCAGCGCCGCGCCGCGCGCACCGAAGTGCAGCGCCAGCTCGGCGACTGCGGCATTGGGCATCACGGTGAGCACGGTGGTGGGGCGCATGCGGCGCTGTTCGCCGTAGAGCGCGCGCGTGGTGGCGTCGAAGGTGCCGGCGCCGGCCAGGCCGCTGCCCCAGAAGACGCCGAGGCGGTCGCGATCGAGCGTGTCGAGGTCGAGACCGGCGTCGGCCGCTGCGTCCTGTGCGGCGGCCAGGGCCATCGCGGTGCCACGGTCGAGCGGCAGGCGCGAGGCGCTGCGCACACCGCCGGCATCGAAGTCGCAGGTGGCGGCGGCGATCGACATCGGGTCCATGCCCGGGATCTCCAGCGTCTGTGCGCGCACCGCGGAGCGGCCGGCGAACAGCGCATCGTCGAACGCTTCAACGCTGCGCCCGAGCGGTGTGACGAAGCCAAGGCCGCTCACATGCACGGGTGCGGAAGCGGTGTGGGCCGTGGCGGTGGCCGCGAGCACGGCGTGGGCCGTGCCGCTGCTCATGCGGGCGCTCCCACCGGTTCCGCGTGCGTCGCCGCTTCGTTCTCGGCATCGATCACCTCGCACAGCCGTTGCAGCGTGATGCCTGCTTCGCGCGGGTCGAGCCGGTCTTCGGGAATGCGCAGGTGGAAGGCGTCTTCCACGGCGAAGACGAACTCCATGAGCGCGAGCGAATCGAGACCGAGGTCGGACAGCGCGGTGGCCGGCGCGATGTTCGTGCGTGCCACGCGGAAGTCGGTCTCGAGGATGGTGGCGATGCTGTTGAAGGTGGGAGAGGAAGACATGGACGGGTTCCTTTCTTTCAGACGTGAAGTCTCAGGCGTGGAGAACGGGTCCGCGGGCGCGGAACACGGGTTCGGGCACCGGGCCGTGGGCCACGGTCTCGGCGAAGGCGAGGGTCTCGCGCACCACCTGCTGGCGGTCGTTGTCGATGGTGATCATGTGGTAGCTGTTGTTCACGACCACGGTGCGCAGCGCGGCGCAGCGAAGTCCGCGCACGAGCAGGTCGAGGTTCGACAGGCTGGCCACCTCGTCCTCGCGCGCATGCAGCGCCAGCACCTGTTCGCACTGCACGTCGTTCAGCCGGCGCCGCACGTGGCGGATCAGCCGGTCGTGCTCGCGCAGGTGGCTCACGCCGATCACCGCGCTGCCGGCGCGCGAGACCTGGCGATGACGCAACTCGCGCTCGATCCAGGTGCGCACGCGCTCGTTCTTCACGCCGTAGGGTGGGCGTTCGCGGTACTGCCAGAAGCGGCCCAGCGGCGTGTAATAGGCCAGCGGCAGCAGGAAGCGCGTGCGCGGCACGGCCCAGCCGTCGAAGCGCAGCGTGGTCGACATGAGCACCAGCGCATCCACATCGCGGCCGCAGCGGATCGCGCCGCCCAGTGCCAGCGAAGCGCCGGCGGAGATGCCGACCAGCATCACGCGATCGTGCGTGAGTCGCAGCGTCTTCACGTGCGCTTCGAGGGTGTCGAGCCAGCGCTCGAAAGGCACGGCCTGCTGCAGCGGCGCCGCGACGTCGAACGAGTAGCCCGGGATGCACAGCGGCTGCACTGCATACCCGTGGCGCTGCAGGGTCGATTGCACGGTCAGCAACTCGTCAGGTGTGCTGCATAAACCATGCAGAAGAACCACCGCGGTGCGTTGCACGGCGGGGGACACCAGGCTCAAGGGATCGGAGGGATCGCGTGCACTCATCGGGAGGTGTGTCGTATGCTCATGTCGCGTTTATCGCGGGGAGCGACTGACCGGCCGCTGACGCGTCCATCGCCAGGGCAGACCAACAGAATCCACCCACTCATTCACTCACCATGCGAATCCTGCTTGTGGAAGATGACACCGTGTTGCGCGACGTGATGCTGCGCAGCCTCGCCGATGCGGGTCACCGGGTCGACGTGTCGACCAACGTCGAGGACGCCGACCACCTGTGGCGCGTGCAGCCCTTCGATGCCGTGCTGCTCGACCTCAACCTGCCCGCCACCGCCAGCCCAACCAGTGGTCTTGCGAGCGGCCTCACCGCGTTGCGGCAGGCGCGTGCACGCGGCGATCGCACGCCGGTGCTCGTGCTCACGGCGCGTGGCCGCACCGAAGAGCGCATCGCCGGGCTCGACGCGGGCGCCGACGACTATCTGGGCAAGCCCTTTGATCTCGCTGAGGTCGAAGCGCGGCTGCGCGCCCTCGTGCGGCGCGCCAAGGGCACCGAAGACCTCGTGGTGCTCGGCCAGCTCAAGCTCGACCGCAAGGCGCGGCGCTTTGCGGTTGCGAATGCGCCGCTCGATCTGCCGGCGCGCGAGTTCGAGGTGCTGTGGGAGCTCATGAGTCCGCCGGGCCGCACGGTGAGCAAGCGGGCGCTGTCGGACAAGCTCTCGGGCTTCGACGAATCGCTGGGCGACAACGCGCTCGAGGCTTTCATCTCGCGCCTGCGCAAGAAGCTGCTCGGCTCCGGCGCGGGCATCCGCACGCTGCGCGGCATCGGCTATCTCCTCGAAGCCGAGGTGTGAGACCGGGAGACCGCCTGTGAGCGAGGCCGTTCCGCCGGTCGCACCGGTTGCGCCCGCTGCATCCGTGGCACGCGTGGCACCTTCGCTCACGCGGCGGGTGCTGCGCAACGTGCTGGTGCCGCTGGCGCTGACCTGGATGGCGGGTGCGGTGATCGCGCTGGTCATCGCCAATTACTTTTCAGAGCAGGCCTTCGACCGCGGCATGCTCGATGACGCCTATGCGCTGTCGGCCAACGTGCAAGCCGGTGAACGCGGCATCGAGCTGCTGCTGACGCCGCGCGAAGTGGCGACCGTGCTGTTCGACCAGATCGACAAGGTCTACTTCTCGGTGCAGCGGCTCGACGGCACGATCATCTCCGGGAACAAGGAGCTGAAAGCGCCGCTGCCCGGCGAAGGCTCGCGCTACCGCTTCTCCGACATCGACTACCAAGGCCAGGTGCTGCGTGCCGTCGTGCTCGACCACGACGCCGAGCCCGACCTGCACATGCCCTACCGCGTGATCGTGGCGCAGACCACGCTGAGCCGCGCGGCGCTGGTGCAGCGGCTGCTGTTCTACGCCATGGCGCCGCAGGTGCTGCTGCTGGCGCTGCTGGCCGTGTGGCTCTGGCACGGCATCCGACGCGACCTGCGTCCGCTCGGCGAGCTGCAGCGCGCGCTCGACACCCGCGATGTGCGCGACCTTTCGCCCGTGGCCGTGGCGCAGACATCGAAGGAGCTGCAGCGCCTGGGCGATGCAGTGAATGCGCTGTTCGACCGGCTGCGCTACAGCGTGCGGGCCCAACGCGAGTTCGTGGGCAACGTCGCGCATGAACTGCGCACGCCGCTCGCAGGCATCCGCGCATTGGCTGAGTACGGGCTCGCACAGCACGACACCGAGGTGTGGCGCGAGCAACTGACGCGTGTGTCGGAACGCCAGGCGCGCGCCAGCCACCTGATCGACCAGCTCCTTGCGCTGGCGCTGGCCGACGAGGCGCGCACCGACCTGCAGCGCACGCCGGTGGCGCTGGATGCACTGGCCGAGCAGACCGTGCTGCGCCACCTGGCGCGTGCCGATGCGCGCGGCGTCGACCTGGGCGCACGCGGCCTCGACGACAGCGTCACGGTGCTTGCGAACGAGGCGCTGGTCGAGGGCATCCTCGACAACCTCATCGACAACGCATTGCGCTACGGCGGCCACACCATCACCGTCGAACTCGCGGGCCGCACGCTGAGCGTGATCGACGACGGACCCGGCATTCCGCTCGAAGCGCAGCGCGACCTGATGCAGCGCTGGGCCCAGGGGCCTGCGGGCCAGAAGATGGGGCAGGGCGCGGGGCTGGGGCTGTCGATCGTGGCGCGCTATGCCGAGTTGTTGGGGGCCGAGCTGCGGCTCGATGCGGCGGAGCCTACCGGCCTGCGTGTGAGCGTGAGCTTCGGGGACGACGCACAGGTGCCGTGAGGCGACCCGACGTGACGGCTCACGCGCTCGTCAGTGGCTTGCGCAGATAGACCCGCGTGCGGCCGTCGAGCGATTCGCGCCGGTATTCGACATAACCGATGCGCTGGTAGAGCGCGAGGTTCTCGCTCATCTTCTCGTTGGTGAACAGGTAGATCGACGCATGGCCCTGCCGCAGCGCCTCGCGCTCGGCCAGTTCGAGCAACGCGCGCCCTGCGCCGCTGCCCTGGTGGTCGGGGTGAACGGCGATCACGTCGATGAGGAAGCCTTCGTCGGTGAGATCGAGCAGCAGCGCCGCGCCGATCC
Source organism: Acidovorax cavernicola (assembly GCF_003581445.1). Taxonomy (NCBI): domain Bacteria; kingdom Pseudomonadati; phylum Pseudomonadota; class Betaproteobacteria; order Burkholderiales; family Comamonadaceae; genus Acidovorax; species Acidovorax cavernicola. The sequence continues at coordinate 13,181 of NZ_QXMN01000067.1, forward strand.
GTTGCTCATGTCCCTCGGCCACCCACACCTGCAGGTGTGCGATGGCGTGGGCGTAGTCGCGCGTCATCGGCCTCGGCGTGAGGCCCAGGCGCGGGATGTAGGTGCGAAAGGCCTCGACGGCACACGCGGTGACGGCCGCCACGTCAGCAGGGGTCGCGCGGCGCAAGGTCCATCGCTTGGCGTCCGCGCTCATGCGTCGAACTCGACCTCGCCCTCGATTTCCACCGGAATGCCAAAGGGCAGCTCCGCCATCCCCACGGCACTGCGCGCGTGCGCACCAACCTCGGGGCCGAAGAGTTCGAGGATCAGGTCAGAGAACCCGTTGATCACCGCCGGCTGCTGGTGAAAGCCAGGCGCCGAAGCGACCATGCCGAACACGCGCGTCCATGCCGTGATGCGGTCCAGGTCCCCGAGCGCACGCTGCAGGCTGCCGAGCATCGCGAGGCCGGTGAGCCGCGCGGCGGTGTAGCCCTGCTCGACCGTCAATTCAGCACCGAGCTTGCCGAGCGGCGCGGCGATGCCGCCATCGGCATTGAGCGGGCCGTGGCCGGAGATGATCGCGCGTCGGCCGATGATGCGGACGAACTGGAAGGGGAGCACTACGCCGGGTGGTGGAGTGACGGTCGGGGGAAGGACGAGGCCGAGTGCAGTGAGGCGATCGGTGATGTGAGGCATGGCGGTGGCTGGAGGTGCCTGATGGAGAGGCACCGAGCGTACGCGCGGACGGGCAGGGTGACAAATTGGCCTGCGTGGTGCACCACCGTGGCGGTCGCGAGGCTCATGCTCGCGATTTGAGCCACTGACTTCACCGTTCAAGGGCGAAGGAGCGTTCGATCGCGCAGCGTTGCTCTTGTTCTGTCAATGAGCCTTGACATTGGAGCCGTCGAGCTTGGCCTGGCCTTTGGCGAGAGCCTGAACCTTGCTTTCTTTGACCCGCGTGTTGGTGAAATCCACCGAACGGCTGATCGTGTTGCCGCTGATCGCCATCTTGGCGATGCGGCTGTTGGAGAGATCGAGGCTGTCCAGTTCGCAATCTTGCAACTGGTACAACGATGTATGGATGTGGCGTGTGCGCAAATGCGGCACCTTGCTCTTGCGGATGATGATGCTGTCGTTGACGCGGGCACGCACATTGTTCAAGTCGGCACCGGTGCCACCCGCAATCGTGACGGGCTCGGTGGAGACATCGCCACCGAAGATGACGCTGTCGATCTCGATGAGATGTATGCCTCCCGCATACGCTTCGAAGGTCTTCTTGCCTTTGCCGTAGATTTGGCTGTTGCGCACGATCAAGCTTTTTGCTTCCTTGACATAGGCGTTGATGTAGCCGCCTTTGACTCGCTCCATCAGGACATCGCCCTTGACTGTGGCATTCGAGAGATCCAGGTTCTCAAGCACGGTGTCGCGGATGGTGAGCGATAGCAAGGTCGCTGGCCTCATGTCGAACTTTCCGATCAGCTTTGACCTTTCGATCAGCATCTCGGAGCCACCTCCATCTTCGCTGACACCGCAATCGACGTCGCTGAATTCGCAATCGATGATGGTGTGTCTGGTTTCGCTGACCACGTTCGTCCACCGCATCTTGCAGCGTACGAATTCGGTCTCTCCGTATGAGCCCATGCCGCCCCAACGGTTGGGATCAGACTCCGTGCCGATGAAGGTGCAGTCCAAGAATCTGACACCTTTGCTCCCGACGCCACCTACGACGACTGCGCTCGCTTTCGCCCTGCAACGAAGGAAATCGACATTCGTCAAGGTGCCGAAATTGAATATTCCAGCGAAACGACAATCTTCAAATACAACGGTCTCCATGTCGGCCTTGATTTCGTACGCCCCGATGAAGTCGCAATCGATGAATCTGATCTTGCGCCACAAGACATTCTCAAATGCAGCACCACTCAACTCCACGCCGCGAATTTCAAGCAGCGTGTCTCCTGCTTCTTTGGCGCGTAGTTCTGGATCACGAAGATGGTTGAATTTCCTACCCAATGTGCGTGCGTTGTTTTTTCTCATGGCGAATCCATTGGTGAGTGCAGTGCTTGCCGCGAAAGATACGGAGATGCGCAGGACCGAGCGCCGTTGGATGTCCATACTGCTCTCCTACGACTTCTGCTTCTTGCCGGTGATGGCTTCCAGTGCGGGGATGTAGCCTTTACTCTTGTAGTTTGTCGAGAGAAACTTCCAATCGGGCACTTCCCCTCGCTCTTTCTCAGGCCTGCGAAAGAACCACGTCGATGAGCCTGTGACCCCAAAGTCCATCCCCCCGCCTTTGATGCCCAACCCGAACACCCCGATTTCCAGCGGAAACATCCAAGGATCGGTGCAATCCATGTCCTTGCTCCAATCGTCTTTGCCGACCTTGGGTTGTTTGAGCCGCACCTCGCAGAAAGCCTGCTCTGTGATGGCTCCGCCTCCCAGTGCCTTCGTTAGTACGGCATGGTCTTCGGCTTTGAATGTGATCGACGGGATTCTTGCGTTCGAGGTGAAGATCGATTCGAGGACATGCCATCGCTTGATGGAGTCGCCTACTGCATCTTTGCCCCCTTCAAACACCCAGAATCTGATTCCCTCAATGCACGCCAGCTTGGCCATCGTGGCGCTGAGCCTTAGCGGCATGTTCCAGTTCGCCTGCACAAGTCGTGTGGGCTCGAATTCCAGCGGAGGTGCGATGTTCTTCTCGGGATGCCTGCTCATCACGGCCATGTAGTCGAGTGCCACCGCAAGGCGCGGTTTTTCATTCAGCGGCGCGCCGACGCTCCTGCTTGAGCGTTGCGTCTTGACCTGGGCAATGACGCCCGTCACAGGGTCCAGGAGCGTGCCCGAGGGCGGACGCAAGGTCCAGCTGTCGAGTTCCCTGTCGAGGTTCTGTTTGCCGATCGGACCGCCGCTGCTGCTGACGATGAAGCGTGTGCGCTGGCGTGCAGGTATCTTCACCGTTTCATTGCGGATGCCAGGGTCTACGGCGCTGCTGACCTGGATCATGCGGGCGCCGCTGGACGGCTGGCACCATGCGACGTTGTAGACGCCGCTGCGATGGCTGTGGCCACTGAAGTGCCAATCCACGGCGGTCTCGGGGGTTGCCTTGCCTGTGCCGTCACCATCGACGCACACGAAGCGATCGAAATAGACATCCTGGTTGATCTCGCACGTGCCGGTGTTGACGTGGTTGAAGCCGGGTTGCCCGCGAAGGGGGGCGCCCAATGGGCTGCTCGATGGAATGAAGCGCGCTTGCTCAGGAGCGGCCGAGTAGGGCAGCGGCTCGTCGTAGTTGATGATGGTGAAATGCGTCGCCACCGTGAGGCTGGCGCTCGGGCTGGCGCGCTTGTGGCTTTGGGCCTGGCTCAGCAACTGCAGCTGCTTCTTGCTGAAGGACTCGGTTGCGCGGGGCAGGATGCCGGTCCCCTGCCGGTCGGTGGTGGTGATCGCCACACCGCTCACGGTGAGGTTCTTGAAGTTCTCCCCTTGCCCCCAGCCCAGTGCAGCGATCACTTGAGTGGCGGGGCCGGGACGATCGGGCTCGACACCCAGAGTGATCAGTACGTCTTCGAGCGGTGTGAAGAGCGTGTAGAACCAGTCATAGTTATCGGTCCTGTAGTTGTTGCCGGTCAGGGCCTGTGCATAGGTGGGGCCGTACGCCAACGTGGCCTCGTAGATGCTCATGTTGTGGTCGGCCGAGATGCCTTCGTTGGCCTTGTTGTTGTGCCACTTGCTCGCGCTGTCGAAGTCTCTGTAGGTGGCTTCCAGGTCGCGAATGTTCAGGTTCTTGTTGCTGTTGACCACAATCCGTCCGGCTTCTGCCTGGACCCCGATCTGACTGACCGACCACGGCCCCATTCGCGTGTTGACGGTTGTGTTGGGGCGGAAGACGCGCTCCCTTCCCCAGCTGTTGGCATCGAGTGTGTCGGTGGTGTCTTCGAGCACGCCCATGGCGCCACCCCAGTCGTTGATGCGCGGGCTGATGCCGTAGGGCACGGTGTATGCCTCATGATTGCCGCTGGTCATGAACACGGGCAGCTTGAGTTCGTTGTAGGCGTAGCGCACGAGACTGAACGCGAGCATGTCGTCTTGCCCGCGCGGATACAGGCCTGGCGTGTTGAAGTGGTTCAGCACGTTGAACTTCTTCCATTGCTCGCCGATGCTGTCTCCGACCTGCCGGGGATCGATGTTGCGGTTGAAGTCGATCAGGTCGCCGGTGAAGAGCAAAACGGTGTCCGGCTTTCTGCTGGCACCGATCTTGTCGAAGAGTTCCTTGAGCGCGTTGAAGCTGTTGCACACGCGTGTGCCCACCGCAGGCCCGCTGAAGCTGGCGCTGTCTTCGATGATGCGCGCGGGTGATTTGGCCAGCGCGTTGTGCCGTACGTTGATATGAACGTCGCTCAAGTGCCCGAGCCTCAATGGCCCGCTGCCGGTCAATCGGATGACGGGATGCCATGCCGCCAGGCGCTGGGTGTCATCGAGGACCAGTGAGCGAGCCTTCTGCGCTGTTTGTGCGACGTCGTATTCCATCAGGAGGGTCTCCTTCCCCTTGGGCGCATTGCCTGTGTTGGCAAGCTGATGCCGGTGTCGCGGGTCGTTGACCTGCGCGGCGAGGAAGGACTCGACCAGCAGGTCCTGCGAATGCACGACGCTCGTTGCGCACAACGTGGGCAAGCGTTCTTTTTGCTGCGGGGTGGGCTCGACCATCCAGGCGAAGCTCTTGAAGCTGTCGGTTGCGGGCTGAACGGCCAGCTTGTCGATGTCGAGTTCCACCTCGTAGATGTGACCCCCCGCGAAGCCTGAAGCGCTGTAGGCGGCCACCGCCTGTGGGCTGAGGGTGGCGAAGATCTCGCCCTTCTGGTTGTAGATGAAAGCCCCGGCCTCGAACTTGCCGACCTGCCAGACCTTGATGGCAGCCTTGGCCGTGGAGCAGTCGGCGCCGTCGCCGGTCAGCCCGCCGACGCGGATATCCGCTGCGGGCTTGGCGCCCTTCATGCCGACAAGGCGCAAATGACGAGTCACGATCTTTGCAGCACTCTGCTCTTCATCGCCATTCATGGGAATGACCGTCGCGCGCTGGTCCTGTGTGGCCCTTCGGCCGGCACCATTGGCCACGCCTAGCGTCGCTGTGGCGATGAAGAGGCTGCACTTTTTCTGGCTGGGGGCGATCAACATCGGTGTGCCGAGGTTGGGGTAGAGAATCACGGCCACTTGCTGCGCCGGATCGCCGCAGTCGCACACCGATGCACCGGTCTTGGGTTCGTTTGCCATGGGTCAGGAGGTCTTGGTCTCGGACACGAAGTCGTTGACCGTCGTGTCGAAGGAGGACAGAAGGGCGTTCGATTGCTCGTCGCAAAGACGGGCCAGCGTGGCCTCGCGGTCGTGTGCCCAGTCTTGCTGCACGGCCAACGGCGTGCGCGGCAGAACATCACGGAGAGCCAGGGGTGGGTGTGCACTCGACAAGGCTTCGATGAAGCCAGGGTGTGCGTAGAAGCGAGCATGCTTGAGCAGCGCATGTCGGCACGCGAGCGCCTTGTTCTCCCAACCTGTCAGCCCTGCCCGGCGGGCGAATGCCAGTGCGGCCTGCGCGATCTGCCTGCGAAGCAATGGATGCATCTGTGCGAGCAGCCTCGCTGTGGTGGGGTTCGATGCTTCCAATTCTTCGCAGAGCAGGGCAACGATGAGATTCGCTTCCCCTACCTTGTCCATGGACTGGACCCAATCGGCCGTGAGTTCGATCTCGTCGGTCGACATCGCGATCGTTGCGTCTGCCGCGCCGTTGACGCGTCGGACGCGAAGGTCACCGTCCCAGCCTGCCCACCAGGCGAGCGGGCCGATGAATTTCCGTTGTACGGCTTCCGGCCAGTGCATGAGCATGTCGAAGCCGATGCGCGGATCAAAGTAGCGAAGCAGGACGGACGATCCATCGGGCAAGGTGCCGGAAAGGAATCCGCGGAGGTGCTCGGACAGCCTCTGCAGGCGCAGCGGACTGGCCATCAGCGTGAGCGCTTCGGCCGCAGCCTGATGCGCGAGCGCGTGGCGCAGCGATGCGGAAGGCGAGGCCGGCATCTCGAGGAGCCAGGGGCCGATGTCAGCCAGCTCGGCTTCGGGGGTCTGCATGAACAAGCGCTCGCTGGCGAGTTCCTGCATGGTGACCAAGTGGGCGACCGCGCCGTCTTCGCATTGCCCCGCACTGACGAGCGCGTAGTGGCGCAGGGGCGCGGAAGACGAGATCGTCTTGCTTTCGGCGCAGAGCCATCGCTCGATCTGCGCCGACAGGGTTCGATGCCGCACCGCATCGAATCTGTCTCGTGCGGCGTGCGCAATGTCGGGTGGTGCTGGCGTGTGGTCGTTCGCCATGTCACACCCGCGGCGCGGCGGCTGTTGCGCGACGCGTGGCGCGTTGCATGCACTCCCAGCACACCGCCTGCGCCGTGGGCCCGGGGTTCTTGTCCGGCCCCGGCGTCCCATGCATCGCGGCATGTTCGATCCATGTCCCCAGGGTGCCGTGCCGGATGCCGCCTTCGCTCCATTCGCTGAAGCTGGTGCCGCCGTTGATCGTGACCTTCTTCTTTGCCGTGATGTAGACCGTGTCCTCGGTGCTCACGATGTCGATGTCTTTCAAGGCGGTGGCTTCGATGGCGCCGCTTTGGGCTTCGACGCGGATGTCGCCTTGCGACGCGAAGGCCTTGATGCCGCTCTTGAGCGTGAAGATGCGCATGCCTTCCGCCACGCTGGCGAGGATGCGCTGGGCGGCGCTCAGGGAGGTGTGGCCGGCGCTGGTGAGCTGGATGTGCGCGCCGGTGTGTGCATGCAGATGCGTCGCGGCGGTGGCCGCAATGCCTGCGGGGCTGGCCAGTACGAGATGCGGTGCGGCCAATTCGGGGAAGCGCCCGTCGGTCGATGGGGCGCCGTGGCCTCGGAGGTCTTCGTTCTGCTGCTTGATGGCTTGGGCGACGGTGGACTGGTCGTCGTTGCCGTCCTGGGCCTCGGCCGTGCGGGCCGCTTCGGCCAGGCCTTCGATCTGGTCGCGTGCACTCGTCAGGCGCTGGATGGTTTCGCCCATGTCTTTGGCGTGGCGAGCGGCATCGGGGCGGCCTTCTGTGGTGATGAGCATGCCGTCCTGAGCCCGCAGCACCCCATGCCCGTCAGTCCTCAACTCGAAGCCCTCGCCTCTCGAATCTTTCCTGCCCGAGTTGTCCTCGATGCGCGTGATCGCCCCCAGGCTCA
>NZ_QXMN01000165.1:0-1996 GCF_003581445.1 Acidovorax cavernicola
GCGCTGCGCGGCATCGCCGGCGGCACGCTGCTGGGCTGGGGGGCGATGACCGGGCTGGGCTGCACCATAGGCACGCTGCTGTCCGGCGGCATGGCCGGAGCGCTGAGCGCCTGGGTGTTCGGCGCGGCCATGCTCGCCGCGCTCTGGCTGGGCTTTCGCTGCCAGGCCTGGCAGACGGCGCGCAGCGCCGCCTGAACGGCGTCTTATTCGGTGCGCGCCACGCGCCAGATCACGTTGCCGACGTCATCGGCGACCAGCAGCGCGCCCCGGGCATCGAGCGCCACGCCCACGGGGCGGCCATGGGCCTTGCCTTCCTGGTTCAGGAACCCGCCGAGGAATTGCACCGGCGGACCCGACGGGCGCCCCGCGGCGAACGGCACGAAGACGACGTTGTAGCCCGTCAATTCCTTGCGGTTCCACGAGCCGTGCTGGCCGATGAAGGCGCCGCTGGCGTAGGGCGCAGGCATGCGCGCATCCGAAAAGGCCAGGCCCAGGGGCGCGACATGCGAACCCAGACCGAAATCCGGCGCGATCGCCTTGGCGACCATGTCCGGCTTGGCCGGCTTGACGCGCTCGTCCACGTTCTGGCCCCAGTAGCTCCAGGGCCAGCCATAGAAAGCGCCGTCCCTGACCGAAGTCAGGTAGTCGGGAACGAGGTCGTTGCCGAGTTCGTCGCGCTCGTTGACGACGGTCCACAGCGTCTTCGATTCGGGCTCCCAGCCCAGCCCGTTGGGGTTGCGCAGACCGGTCGCGAACAGCCGCTTCGCGCCCGTGGCCAGGTCCACCTCCCAGATCGCGGCCCGGCCCTCCTCCGACGCCATGCCGTTGTCGCCGATATTGCTGTTCGAGCCCACAGTCGCATAGAGCTTGCTGCCGTCGGCGCTGGCGAGGATGTTCTTGGTCCAGTGGTGGTTCGCGCCCGCGGGCAGGTCGGTGACCTTGACGGGGGTCGCGACAATCGCCGTCTGCCCGGTTGTGTACGCCACCTTGACGATGGCGTCGGCATTGGCGATGTACAGCTGATTGCCGACCAGCGCCATGCCAAAGGGCGAAACCAGGTTCTGCAGGAAGATCGTGCGCGTCTCGGCCACGCCGTCGCCATCCGCATCGCGCAGCAGCGTGATGCGGTTCGCACTGGGCGTTCCCGCCCCCGCGCGCTTCATCACCATCCCCATGACCTTGCCGCGCAGCCCGTCGGCATGCACGTTCCTCGCGCCTTCGGCGGGCGCGGGTTTGTTGCTTTCAGCGACCAGGACATCGCCGTTCGGCAGCACATGGACCCAGCGCGGATGATCCAGCCCGGCGGCCAGCGCCGTGACCTTGAAGCCTTTGGGCGCCTGCGGCAGCGCGCCTGCGGGCCAGCCCAGCGCGGGCGCGATATTGACCGTGGGCAACAGGCCACTGCGCTTGGGCGCCGGAAGCTCCGGGTTCGCCCCCAGGCCTGCACCTTGCTGGGCCGAGGGGCCCGCCATGCAGCCGGCCAGGGCCAGCACGCCGAGCCAGCACATGCAATGGGAGTGGATGGGCTTTTTCATGCGCCCAGTATCGGCGGACGGTTTCGCGCACGCCTGTAGGCCGACGCCGCAAGCGTCAACCGCCCATCCACGCGGGCAGCCAGCGCACCAGCGCCATGCCGGCCAGTGCCTGGGCGACCGTGCCGTGCCACATCAACGCCGTGTTGTCGAGCGTCGCGCGCGCATTGCCGCGCAGCCGGCCGGCCCACGAACGCGCCAGCACATAACTGCCCATGACCAGCAGCACCAGCGCGTGAAAGCATTGCCAGGCGACGAGCGCGGCCACGGTAGCGCTCCAGGCATCGGCGCGCGGCGCCAGGCCGATTTGCAGGTACACGCCCAGATCGAGCGCGAGCGCGCCTATCGCCGCGCCCATCGCCAGCAGCACGGCCAGGCGCAGCCGGCCCTGGCGCCCGCGGTCCAGGCACCGTTGGGCCCAGACCATCAGCGCCGATGCGGCCAGCAGCAGGCCGGCGGCCAGC
>NZ_QXMN01000166.1:0-1983 GCF_003581445.1 Acidovorax cavernicola
AACGTGAGCTGCACGTCGGCAAGGCGCATCAGCAGCGTATCGAACCAGCCGCCCGCGTAGCCCGCGAGCAGGCCCAGCGGCACACCTATGCACAGCGACAGCAGCACGGCCGACACGCCGACCAGCACCGACATGCGCAGGCCGTAGAGGATGGCCGAGGCCACATCGCGGCCCTGGTCGTCGGCGCCCAGCATGTGGAACGCGCCGTGGCTGCCTTCGGACCAGGGCGGCAGGAAGGCGTCGTTCAATTCGAGGCTCGCCGAATCGAACGGGTTCTGCCAGGCCAGCCAGGGCGCGAACAGCGTCGCCAGCACGATCAGCAGCAGCACCGCAGCCGCGACCTGGACGGTGCGCGAGCGCGCGAACGCGCGCTTCACGGGGGAATCGCTCTGACGCCAGCCGCGCCGCGGCGCGGCCGCCGCGGGTTTGTCGATCACATCGGGCATGTTCATTTCCTTTATCAGCGGCGGCGCAGCCGCGGGTCAACGGCCAGGTAGAGGAAGTCCACCAGCAGGTTGATCACCACATACAGCAGCGCGATGAACATCAGATAGGCCGCGATCAATGGCACGTCCACGCCCTGGATGGACGAAATGAACAGCAGGCCCACGCCCGGCCACTGGAACACGGTTTCGGTCACGATGGAAAAAGCGATCAGCGTGCCGATCTGCAGGCCGGCGATGGTGATCACCGGAATCAGCGTGTTGCGCAGCGCATGGCCGAAGTACAGGTCCTTCTCGCGCAGGCCGCGCGCGCGGCCGAAGCGGATGTAGTCGGAACGCAGCACTTCGAGCATTTCGGCGCGCACCAGCCGCATGATCAGCGTCATGTTGTAGAAGCCCAGCGTGATCGCCGGAAGGATGATCGCGCTCCAGCCCGAGGCCGTGAGCAGGCCGGTCTCCCAGCCGCCGACCTTGACCGTCGTGCCGCGGCCGAACGACGGCAGCCAGCGCAACTCGACCGCGAACAGGTAGATCAGGCCTATGCCTATCAGGAACGTGGGCAGCGACACGCCGACCAGCGACACCGTCATCACCCATCGGCTGAGCCAGCCTTCGCTGCGCAAGGCCGTGTACACGCCCAGCACCACGCCGATCACCAGCGCGCCGATCGAGGCGATCAGCGCCAGCTCCAGCGTCGCCGGCAGGCGCTCGGCGATGACTTCGCTGACCGACCGCTTGAGGCGGTAGGACACGCCCAGATCGCCCTGCACCACCTTGCCCAGGTAGTGCAGGTACTGCAGCGGCACGGGCTTGTCGAAGCCCAGCTCGGTGGTCAGCGCCGCGCGTTCCTCGAGCGTCGCGTCCTCACCCAGCAGGCTGATCGTCGGATCGCCGATATGGCGGAACACCATGAAGGCGATGAGGGAGACCGCGAGCAGCACCAGGGCCGACTGGCCCAGGCGCCGCAACAGATAGGCCAGCATGGTTGCCTCACTTCGCGCCGAGCTTCACGTCCTTGAAGAGCACGGCGTTGTCCGGATGCACGGGCACGTCGATGCGCTTGATCGATGCGAAATGGATCACCTGGTCGTGCAGCGGAATGTAGAAGCGCTCCTTCTGCACCACATCCCAGATGCGCTGCGTGATCTGGTCGCGCTTGGCCTTGTCGGCCTCGGAAGCCAGCGCGACGATGTCGGTGTCGACCGCGGCGTTGCTGAAGCCCGTGGCGTTGGTCGGCCCGCGCCCGTCCTTGCCGCGCGTGTGCACCAGGAAGTCGAAGATATAGGCCGAGTCATAGGTCGGCACGCCCCAGCCATAGAGGTAGAAGTCGATGTCGGCGCCATTGATGGCCACGCTCTGCTGCGCGATCGGGCGCGCGACCACCGAGGTCTTGATGCCCACGCGGCCCAGGAAGCCCGCGATCGCGGTGCTGATCGCTTCGTCGTTCACATAGCGGTCGTTGGAAGTGTGCAGCGTCAGGTCGAAGCCGCTGGGGTAGCCCGCGTCGGCGAGCAGCTGCTTGGCCTTGGCGACGTCGACC